>SLPW01000187.1 GCA_007131755.1 Myxococcales bacterium
GAGGATTGTAGTGTGCGACATCACGACCCCGGACTCCCTCGCTACGCTCGGTCGGCCGGGGCTACGTAAGAAGCAATGTGTGTTTGGTGGGTGCTGTGGGGAGCGCGATGTGTGTTCCGAGATCGATGTGGACTTTGCATACCCGAAACCGTCGATCGCCCTCCCCGCATACCTCCACATCTCCGTCTGCTTCTTACGTAGCCCCGGCCGACTGTTGTTCAAGGAGCCCGGGGTCACGGACTACCGGGCAGTTCCCGGAAGCCGGGGCCCACAAATGATTTGGGGTGGTGGGGGTGCGTACCCACATTTAGGGGGAGGGCTGGATCTGGAGGAGGGAGAAATACCCCCGCCGGGACTCGAACCCGGACTGTACAGATTTTAAGTCCGCTGCCTCTGCCAATTGGGCTACGGGGGCATGCCCATAACGAAGTAGAAACGGGTAACATTGCATTGACGAGGGCGCAAGGGGGGGATCGTGGCACAGTCGACGATGGGAGAAGATCGGTCGGCGCTGCAGGCGCTGGTGGACAATTTCGCCCTGCTGGGGCGCGAGGGGCTGACGACGCTGTTGGTGCCCTGGCTTGCGATCGCGGCGGTGGACTTCGGGTTCGTGGCCCTGTCGGTGGCCGTTGTGTGGCTCGCAGGTGGGGCGGAGGTGGGCGCCGGGGCGGGGCTTGCGATCCAGCTCATCGCCATCGTTCAGGTGATCTTGATCCTCTCTCTTCGCGTGGCCCTGTTGAGTACGGTGCGCAGGGTGGCCTTCGAGGGGGCGGAGGCCGTGGGGAGCCTGGGGGCGGTGGTTCAGAATATGATCGGACGGATCGGCCCGTCGATCCTGATCACCCTGGTGATGGGGATCATCGTGACCGTGGGCTTTATTCTGTGTGTGATCCCCGGTCTGGTGGCGCTGTTCTTCTTCGCCTTTGCGCCCTATCTGGTGGCGGCCCGGGGAACGGAGATCGTGGCGGGGCTGCAGGAGTCGGCCCGGTGGGCGCGGCGAGAGTGGCTGCTGCTGGTGACGGCCCTTCTGGTGGCGATCGTCGTCTCCGGGGCCATCGCCTGTGTGGTGGGGCTTGTGACGGGGGCGGGGTTTCGGGCAGTCGTGGCCGTTCCGGCCGGTCTGTTCGGCGGCTGGGTCTTCAATACCATTCTGGGATATATCGCCTTTTTGTGGTGGGGCGCCGTGTACGTGACGGCGGAGAGCCGCATGCAGGTGCAGACGCTGCGGCGAACGGCGCCGGTGTCCGGAGAGGGTCCGCAGGGTCCGGGGGGAGGCCCGGGGCCGCGGGTGCGTCCCGAAAGTGGGGAGGATAGCGGACCCCAGATCTACGAGCGGCCCGGTCCGGAGCGCCCGGGATTCGATAGCGATCAGGGCTCGTCGTCTTCGTCTTCGTCGTCTTCGTCGTCCGATGAGGACTGGTAATAGATGGTGATGACGTGGCGGCCCGGGCCGAGCTCCAGGAGAAGCTCGTCGCCCGGTCCGCTTCTGGCGAGGTCGTCCGGGGAGAGAGATTCGTCGTCGATCTTCAGGGCTTCGATCTCGCGGTTCTCGTAGCGGGCGGGGACGGCCACGGCGGGGATGGCTCCCTCCGGGGCGGTGGCGAGCTTTGCGCCGAGAAGGTTGACGGACACGGTCAGCCGGGCCTTGGGTTCGGACCACTGACTGGTGATCACCGACTCGCGGCGGGCCGTCAGAAAGTCGACGTAGTCCGAGAGGGTGGTCAGCCAATGGTCGTGGTGGCGGGCCAGATCGTGGAAGTCCCGGAATCCGAGCATGATCCCCGCCGAGGGCTGGTGGCGCATGGCGTCGGCGCCGAGGCTGATGACCAGCGGTTGATGAAAGGCGTCTCGGCTCTGGGCGAACATCGTCTCCAGGCGTTCCGAGGAGACGCTCGCCCCGTCGAGGACGAAGGGAGCCTCGAGAAGGGAGAAGAGACGACCCCGGGCGTCCATGGGATGAAAGGGCATGCCCGTTCCGAAGAGGTAGCCGTGCTGCGAGGGGTCGGAGGGGCCGAAGCTTGCGTCGAGGGTGATATTCGCCCCGGCCATGGCGTGGAAGGTGGAGGCCCAGTCGGTCTCGAAATACGCTCCTTCGGTGCGAACCAGGCGTCGGTAGACCGGGGTGTCGCGGCGGGCGTCGAGCATCGCCTGTTGGTCGCCGAGGGGGAGCTCTCGCTCCCAGGGCTGGATGGCCCCGACGCCCACCCCCTCGGTGATGGGGGGACGCTGTTCGCCGAGCACCCATAGAAGTCCCACGTCGGCGTTGACCGCCGAGGCCAGGGCGGCGTGATTTGCGCTGAAGTGGTCGGGGGCGACGAAGAGGGTCGTGGCGGCGTCTTCGTCGTGGGCGTGGTCGGCGTATCCGAAGACGGCGCGGGGATTGGTGTCGGCGGCGTGGATCGACATGGCGGCGCCGGCGTAGCCCGCAGGAAAGGGCCACAGTCTGGCCAGGGGACGCCGCTCGGGGATTCGGTCCAGCACGGCTCGCACCAGGAGATCGGCATAGGGGGCGGAGGCGGTGAGCATCTCTTCTTCGCGTACCCGCTCCGCCGTCGCGGCGAATCGATCGCGGCCCGGGGGGCCGAAGGCCATGCGCTCGGTGGGATAGCCCTGGTACATGGCGGTGATGGAGCAGGCCAGGTCGAATAATATGGCGTAGACCTGGCCCTCTCCCAGCGATTGGGCGACCAGTCCGGCGCGGTCGTTGACGTCGAAGAGCACCGGGCCCAGCGGCCAGTGCTCCAGGTCGTCCGAGGGGAGAAGTCGGCCCGCAAGTGGTGCCTGTGACAGGTGCTCCGTTCGGGGGTCGTCGTCGCCCAATCCCTCTACGGAGGTGATGTTTCCGGCTCGTGCGATCTGCCCGATGGTAGACAGACCAATGATGGGCTCCCATCCGCGCCGGGGCATCTCCACGACGAGTTGACCGCCCTCTCGTGCGAATCTCTCGAGGTGGCTGCGGGCCGTGGTGGACAATTCGACGGCGACCCGGGCGGGGACGATGACCACCGTATGACCGGCCAGGACCTGGGGGGTGATGTCGTTGGCCGGGGCGGAGGCGAAGGTGCCGTAATAGTGCCAAAGCGCGTTGTACCAGGCGAAGGTACAGTCCAGTTGTTCGAATTCGCGGGCCTGGGAAGCCGGGGCGACGGGAGTGATGAGAAGGACGTCACCTTCGGTGCGGTCCGGGGGCTTGGAGCCGTCGGCGACGTCCGGTTCGGCGGGCCGAAACCGGGGCTCCTGAATCGCCGAGTACCCGAAGACCAGAACGATGAGGATCAAGAACGCCAGCAGATCCCAACGCAGGTGGTCCCAGAGTGTCGTTCGGCGTGCCATCTATGGGTGCTCAGCGGTAATAGAGTTCGATGTTGTTGAAGCCCTCGCGCAATCGGACCCGGTAGACGGGAAAGCCCGTCATGGAGAACTCCTGGGGATCCAACTCGCTGGTGACGATTTCACTTCCCACGCGTTCCGTGCCCTCCAGGCCTGCGAAGAATTCGGCATCGCCGATGCTCCGTGGGACGTGGAGGTACATCCCTCGGCGGCGGGTGTCGGCGACGATGCGAAGCATCACCGCTCGATGATCGGGTCCCGTCTGTGAGGATTGAAGATCCTCGGGCAGCCTGGCGCGTCTGTCCAGGCGGCTTCTGAGAGTGGTGGAACGGCGCAATCTCTGAAACCCCTCGAAGTCGGCGATATTCATCATGCGGTGCCCATGGGCCGCGGCGTGATCGAAGATGGAAAGCCACTCCTCGAATCGGTCCATGTCGGGGTAGTCCGCGTAGGCAGAGGGGCGCGTGGCGACAGTGATGAGCTGGTGATAGCCCTCGGCGCTTTCGGTCAATAATTCCTCGACGGCCGGTCCCTCTTTTGCGTCGGCCGGGACGACGACGGGATATTCACGAATGCCGAGGGGCATCCCCTCGTGGCTGATGGTCTGAAAGGGAAGGCCGGATCCGAAGGCGTAGCCGCGATGGGTGGGGGTCTCGAAGCTTACGTCGGTGCGAATGCCCACGGCGGCCAGAGCGGCCAGCGGCTCCGTCCAGTGCGACGACCAAAGCCCTTCGATGGATCGGGAGGTTCGAATGGAGCCGAAGGGGACCACGTCGCCGAGGTCGCTTCGCTGGGTGTCGAGATCGACGGGGCGTTGAAAGGGTCGGTAGCCGAAGAAGCCGAAATATTCGTAGACCGCAACGGAGGGATCGGAGGAACGCCAGGCCAGCCCGATATGTCCCCCCCGGTCCTGGAAATCTGCCGCGCCCTCCGGGGTAAGCCCGGAGTCGAAGGTGCTCAACAGAGTGGAGGAGGCGCCGCGTCGGCGCTCGTAATCCAGGGGCCAGGCGGCGCCGTCGCCCAGGGTGTCGTCCTCGTGTGCGAAGACGACGGCTCCGGCGGCGCCGTCGGGAAATAGCCACAGCGCGGGGACGCCGGAATAACGCATGAGCACGCCGTAGACGAAAAAACGCTCCAGGAGGGTCGCGTAGGGAACCTTCGCGCCGAGCAGGCTGTCGTCGGCCACCAGATCGGATGTGCGTGGTGAGCGCTCGAGGTCGGCGCCGTCACGGGGAACCGTGAAGTCTTCGTCGGGCAGGCCCTGCTGAAGGGTGACCCATTGGCGGCCCAGATCAAAGTCGACGGTGATGGCCTTTCCGCTGCCGAATTCGGCGGCGTAGATGACGGGGGCGCCGTCGATGGCCAGAAGGGTCTGGGCGTTGTCTCGTGGCGAGGTGGAGCCGATATAGTCGGCGAGGACGGGCATTTGTTCGAGGCCGGCGGCGAATTCCGATGCCATGGCGTCGGCATGAGTGATGACCCGCCCGCGGCGATGGCCGGCGTCGCCGGAGGCGGAGAACATCTCTCGGGCCTCGCCACCGGGCCGCTCGATGACGACCACGTTTCCGTCGAGGACGTGTTCTCGAATGCGCTGCAGTAGCGAGGAGGGAAGGTCGGTGCTGACGCTATGGGTCAGGATCAGCACCCGGGAGTTGTCGAGCAGCTCCTGTGATAGCGTCTCGGGAGTGGCGATGGAGGCCGGACCGATCTCGCGCTCCACCATGGTGATCCAGGCGGCGCTGAAGTCGCGGCCCGAAAAGGAGTCGTCGCTTTCGCGGATGGCCTGGTAATCGAGGACAATGGTGACGTCGGAGTCGGTCTCCCTGGTGATGGAGACGCCCTCGGAGAGATCGTCGTCGGCGCTGAAGGTCAGCTTGTGATCTTCGAGCAATACAGCCGCCGCCACGACGGCCACCAGGGCCCACAGAGTGAGGCGAAAGGGGAGGACTCGGGTCTGTTTTTTTCGTAGGTGTACTGCCATGGGGGTGGTGTGCAGCGGAAAAGCCGACGGCCGGGGCCGGCAGATGCGCGGTGAATCTACTATAGAAGGGGGCTCGGTGGAAAGAACGAAGAAATTCGCGCCACCACTTGTTTCTTCTTTCCCAGGACGACTACAATCGCGACGGGAACTATTATGGGACGACAAATCGACATCGAGGAAAGAGGGGATACGCTGACGCTTCGCCAGACGCGGTGGGGCAGACTGATGGCAGCGCTGTACCGGGCGGTGGTGGTATTTCCGCTGGTGATGCTGGCGCTGATGGTGGTGTTTATGCCGGATTATATCTTTCGGTTCGCCGAAGAGGAGCCGGTGACGGGGCTGTTCTGGGCGGCCTTTGCGGGGTTGGCGCTTCTGGTGGCGGGGCTGGCGTCGACGATGCGCTATCTTCGACGCGATCGGTGGATCTTCGACGGGTCGAGCCGAATGGTGGTGGCGGAGATGGCGACATTATGGGGCGAGCCGGGCCGCGGAGAGGCCGACCTTCGAGAGTTGGAGTCGATGGGACTGATGCGACGACGGTGGCCGAAAAAGAGCGCGTTGATTCTTCGGCTGAAGTCGGGGCGCGAAGAGACCGTATTTTCCGGGCGCGGCATGGGGGCGGAGTTGGAGTCGGTGGCGGATTCGATCATGGAGTTTCTGCGCCGGCAGCGCTATCACATCGAATTGGAGCGTTTGGACGACACGGACGAGGAAGCATGATGGTCTCGATGGACCGGTTTGGATGTGTGAATGCGAAAAATACCGGGGTGCGGATCTTCGCCGTCGGCTTGTGTGCCGTGGCCCTGTTGATGATGAGCACCGGGCAGGCCGCCGCCGATGATTGGGCCGTGGAGTCGGGCGACGAGCGCCAGCAGCGCATCATCGAGCGCTATCAGGAGATGCTGGAGGAAAATCCCGTGGAGGGGATGGCCCTGCAGAGGCTCCTGGGTCACGTGGGAAGAGGGGCGGGGCTGGATCGGTTGATCGCCGAATATGAGCGGCGCCTGGAGGCGCGGCCGGAAGCCCGAAATCTGATGCTCGTGCTGGGACATCTTCTCAAAGCCCGAGGCGATCACGAGGCGGCCTTCGAGCAATACGATCGGGCCGTGGAGTTGGATCGCAACGACTCGCTGGGGTGGTTGAGCCGGGGAGCAGTGCGGTTGTTGATGGGAGAGCGCCGCCAGGCGATGGAGGATTTCGAGGAGGCTCTGTCCAGAGAAAGAAATACGGAACGCCGCCGCGAGATCTTGCGCGAGCTCGGCGAGCTATCCTTTTCGGAGCGGGAGTTCGAGCGGGGAATCGAATTCTTCGAACGACTCGTCGGGGAGGCGCCGCGAGACCAGTTTCTGCGCATGGAATACGTCTCGATCCTGGTGCAATACCGCCAACTGGAAGAGGCCCTGGAGCAATACGATGCGCTGGAGCGCATAGTCAGTGGCGACCCGCGCCAGCGGGCGACCCTGCTTCGCGACAGGGCCGACGTCTACGAGATGATGGGAGATTGGGAGGCGGCGCTCCAGACCTACGAAGATGTCAAAGGCCTGGTGCGCTCCGATAGCTGGGTGGCCCGGGAGGTGCGTGATCGAATCGTGGAGGTCTACCGCCAGATGGGACGGCTCGACGACTTTCTGAGCGATTACGGCACGCGCTGGGGCAGAGGCGATACGGAGCAGCGGATGGCCGTGGCCGACGTACATGCCGAGATCGGCAAGCTCGAAGAGGCCCTGGAGTTGTATCGCGCGCTGGCGCGGCGAAGTCCCCGGTCGGTGGAGCCGCGCCAGAAGATCATCCGCGTGCTGGAGCGGCTGGGACGAGACGACGAGCTCGACGGGGCTTATCGCGATCTGATGCGGGCGGCGCCGGATGAGCCCCAATACGGCTATGATCTGGCCCAATATTATATGCAGCTCGGCGACCGCGAGGCGGCGCAGGGAGTCCTGGAGGAGATGGAGCGGCGCTTTTCGCGTCAGTCCTACGTCCTTCTGGGATTGGCCGATCACTACGCGCGGTGGAATTTCGTGGAGCAGGCACGCGAGCTCTACGAGACGGTGCTGGCCCGGGAGACGGACGACGATGCAGTGCTCATCGACGTGGGCGATTTTTATTTCGATCGCGGCGATCGAAGGCGGGCGCTGGAGGTGTGGGAGAAGTTGCCGCAATCGCAACTGGGACAGACCGAGGGCAGCCGGCGCATGGCGGAGGTGCTCGTCGAGCGCGGCGTGTTGACGGAAGGGATCGCCGCCTTTGAGCGGCTCATCGAGGAGTCGCCCGAGGACGAGCGATTGTTGCGCGCCATGGCACGAGCTCTGGAGCGGGCGCGGCAGTGGGATGACGCCCTGGAGCGGTGGCAGCAGCTCCTGGACGTGACCGAGGACTCGACGCGTAAGCGCGAGGCCCGCTCACGCATCGTGGAATTGCACGAGCGAAGTCAGCGCTTGCGCGCTCGGATGCGAGATTGGTCCCGCAAATTCGAGGATGGCGAGGCGGAGGAAGCCGTAGAGGCCGGGTTCTTCCTCGTCGAGGCCCATCTACGCCTTGCGGAGCTCGACGAGGCGCGTGAGATCTTGCAGGCGCTGGACGAACAATACGAGCTGACTCACCAGGAGCAGACGTCGCTGTTCCTGGCATTGGAGCGGATTCACGTGCGCGCAGAAGATTACGATGAGGCCATCGCCGTCCTGGAGCGGCTCGCCGCCCATGATCCCGATATGAGGGCGGAGGCTCTGGAGCGAAAGACGGGACACTCGCTGGCGGCCAGAGATGGTGAGCGAGCCGTGGAATTCGCCTCTCGGGCGACGACGGCGAACCCCAACGACGCCGCAGCCCAGGAACGCCTGGGCGACGTCTACCGAGAGGTGGGCGATCTGGAGGCGGCGCTCAGTCACTACCGCACGGCCACGGATATCGACCCTCGGGCCCACGACGCCTATTTGAAGCTCGGGCAGGTGTTGATGGAGTTGGGGCGTGAGGCCGAGGCGCGAGAGGTATTGATGAAGGTGATCCTGGAGGCCAGGGAGTCTCAATTGGTCCGCGACGCGGGGGCGAAGATGTTGGTCGAAGCCGATGCCCAGGGGCGTCTGGATGCACTGGAGGTGCAGTGGACGCCGTTGATGTTTCGCATGCCCGTGCAGGAAGCTCACGCACGGTTGGTCTTTGATCTCTACGATCTGCTCGTGGGGCCCTTGCTGATGACCATGTATCACGGCTCGATGGACGATCGTCGAGGAGCGCGGCAGAGGCTCTACGAATTGGGCGGACGGGCGGCTCCGCTTTTGGTGGAACAATTGCAACGCGACAGCACGGCGGCGCGCATGCGGGCGCTTCGGATGATCGCCGAGATGGAGGTCGATCTGGCGGCCCCGCAGGTGGCGCGGCTCATCACCAGTGACGACGAGCACCTTCGGGCACGGGCCATCGCGACGGCGGCGCGGCTCGGAGATGATCGATTCGTGGAGCCTCTGTTGGAGGCCCTCCACGACGGATCGGGGACGGTGCGACATCTGGCGATCTGGGCGCTGGGCTTTCAGGATGATTCGCGGGCGCGCAGTGCGCTTCGCGAGCTTGCAGATACGGACGTAGAGGGCACGGACTCGCTGTTGGCGACGCTGGGCCTGTGGGGTGCCGACGACGAGGAGTCGCGGCGCGTGGTGGGCCAGGCGCTGGAGCGTCTCGTCGCCGACCCGGCCGGCGTGGACCGCCATCGCGCCGCGGTGCTCCTCGCCGTGGCGGCGACGGTGGTGGCCGACGGCGGGGGACGGGCCTATCGAGATACGGTCCAGCAGTTGACGCGAAGTTCCGTGGGGGGCGTGGGACGGTGGTCGGCGCGGCTGGTGGGCATCTACGGTGACGAGACGGCATCGACGGAGCTGTGGAAGATGGCGCTGGGAAGTGACCCCGCGCTTCGGCGGCGTGGGGAGTTGGGGCTTTTGGAGATGGCGGCAGAGTCGGCGGCTGGCGAGCGCACCTGGGACGAAGAGGTGCGCCATTTCGACTGGTCTGACGGAAGCTTTGCGCCGGATTCATTATTGCGCGATGTGGGGCGAAGGTGGACGGAGTCGACGGCGGCGGTGCCCGAGCAAAGGTGGAGTGATGAGGTGGTCGCAGGCCTGGAGGCGGTCCTCGCACAACAGGGCGATGCCGTCGACGTGGAAGCCAGCCTGGGACGGATTTTGGAGCAGGTCCGTCAGGGACAAGACTCCACGTGGTGGGACGAAGATGGAATGCGTAGATTTGCGGGGCGACTGTTGGAGGCGGAGCCATTCGATGGCGTCGACGCTTCGACGGCGATGACGATACGCATTCTGGCCGGGGAGGACGATGGGATCCCCGACGATCTGTCGTCGCTCACCGATCGGGAATTGATGGCCGTCATGGACGCCATCACCATGACCGAATCAGATCAGGCTCAGCAGGTGGGGCCTCTGGTATTCGGGGAGGCCTTGCAGAGGTCGGCACCGAGGGTGCGGCGCAAGGCATTGGGCAGTCTCGTGTTCATGCCGTCCATGGCACCTCTGGACCAGCAATTGGAGGCGCAGATCATCGAAGCCCTCCAGGACGGCGACCGGTCAATTCAACTGGCAGCGGTGAGGGCGGCGGGACAGCTTCGGCTGTCGCCGGCGCTGGAGAGCCTGGACTCCCTGGAGACGGAAGCTCCACCGGCGCTTCGACGGGCCGTTCGCCAGACCAGACGGGTGCTCGACGAGCAATGACCGTTGCTTCGCGCGCCTCGGCGGGCTCGCCGTCCTTGCTTCTTTGCGTCGCCAGGCAAGGTGGCGTTGTACGCGAAGCGCTGAGTCACTGAGCGCGAAGCGCGCTGAACGCGAAAAGTGAGCGCTGGAACGCGGAGTCGCGATAGAGCCCACGAAGCCTCTGCTGATGACGCTGCAAACAGCTCGGCGTTGGTTGCTGGGCGATGGGTTGTGCTCCACTCGGCCCTACGGGGAGTGCGGCGGGGACTGCCGATGGCCGGGAGACCATCGTCACCGAAAGCCCGGAGACGATAGGTTCCGGGCTAACGGCAGTAGGCAGTTTTCGAAACAGCACTCTCCCGCACGAAACCACTTCCCATGGAAACCAGCACAACTCGTCGGAGCTGTTTGCCGCGCTTTCGTGATGCTTCGCGAGCTCTGCCGCGCCTCCGCGCATCAACGTTCATTTTTCGCGAGGCAGTGCTCCGTGTACAGCGCTTCGCGCATTCGCGTCTTCCGCGCCCGACAACTACAAGGGGCAGCATTGAGCAACCTCGAGGTGCGAAATCGGGGTGAATGAACGGGGTTGATCGAAGCGACGAGTCGGCGTAGGCTTCGGCCAACGGAGTTGCATCGCGCTTCCGCAGTTGCGGCAGCGTCCATCCATCTCGAACGAGAATGCCGGAGGCAATGATGTCCAGTGGTCGTTTGTGCACGAACTGCAAAGCAGTGGTACCGGAAGAGCATTATTATTGCGGTCGCTGCGGCGCAAGTTACGGAGGTAGCGAACGGGATCAAGCCAACGAGACGCTCTTTTTTGGGGCCATGCAGGCTCCGGGACGGGCGAAGCTGATCCTGATCTCCGGCGAAGGGCTGGAGGGATTGAGCTATCACCTCAACTCCACCGAGCATCGAGCAGGCCGTGAGTCGGGGGTGGTGCTCTTTCCGGACGATCAACATCTGGACGACGAACACGCCACCTTCTACTACCGCTCCAACGAATTGTATCTTCGCGACGAGAACAGCCTCAACGGAACGTTTTTGCGCATCCGGGAGCCGAAGGTCCTGGAGGACGGCGACGAATTGATGGTGGGAAACCAGCGTCTGCGCGTGGAGTATCTGAGCCTGGACGACGAATACGCCATGGACCAGGGAACGCTGATGTACGTCAGCCCGTCGAAGGGCTACAAATTTCGGCTGGTTCACATCCTGGATGGACGAAAGCCCGGAAGTGCCTATTGCAGTCCGGCAAATATATTGACGCTGGGCCGCGAAGGGACGGACGTGCTCTTCGCTGACGATCGTCACGTCTCTCCGAAGCACGCCAAGGTGCAGTGGCAAGACGGCAAGGTGGTGCTCACCGATCTGGATTCGAAAAACGGCACCTTCGTCAGAGTCAGTGGCGAGGAGTCCCTGGAACATGGGGACTATGTATTTATGGGAAGTGAATTGGTGAGGGTCGAGATCAACCAGTAGCGAAACGGACAATAAGCGTTCAGTGGGCTTGCGAAGTCATGTGGCTGTGCTCTTTTGGGAGCACGGGCTGCCGGCTGCGCAATGCGGCCAGGCTGGCCGCGCTTTCGGGTAAACGCTCATAGAAAAAGGCCGCCTCCTGCGCCGGGAGGCGGCCTTTTTTTATTTCCATCGCCTCCCTGCGGCGTCCGGTCTCGACGCGGACGATCGAAGGGAGGGAAGGTAAAGGACTACGCCGAGGGGTGGTCGTGGTGGGCGTTGAGGCGCACCACGTTGGCTGCGTGGAGACCTTTTGGTCCCCGTCGCAGTTCGAATTCAACAACTTCACCTTGCTTCAAGGTCTTGAATCCCTCTTGTTGGATCTGGCTGTAATGGACGAAGATGTCCTCTTCTCCTCCTTGAGTGATGAAGCCAAAACCTTTGGCATTGTTGAACCATTTCACAGAACCCGTTGCCATACTAATACCCTCCTGCTGGGACTACTCGAGACAAATGAAGACGACAGTTCTCAAACGGGGGTGCAGCAACAACCGCAAGATCTCCGTTTGCCGCCCGGCCGCCCGGCCGTGCGCGATGAGAGGTGGGGGAATCCGTCCCTGGATTTCGACCTCCCACAGAACCAACTTGCAGACAGTATAATGATGACATTGGTGGAAGCGTCAAGTTGAAAACAGGATTATTTGTTAAGGGAAAAGTTCAGTGTAATTGAAATCGGTGTATAATTTTGCTGTTGGTGAAATTTTACAGTGCAGGTGCGTATTTTGTGCGGTTTCCGGGGGTGGTGGGATTGTTTTTGTATGTTTGTGGTGGGTTTTGGGATACAGATAGGTGTAATTGTTCAGGGTGGCCCCTTGACGGCAGATATGCAGTGAACGGACATCGTCCCTGCCTCGGAATCGGGCTCGACCTCGGAATCGGGCTCGACCTCGGAATCGGGCTCGACCTCGGAATCGAGCTCGAGCTCGGAATCGGGCTCGACCTCGGAATCGGGCTCGACCTCGGAATCGGGCTCGACCTCGGAATCGGGCTCGACCTCGGAATCGGGCTCGACCTCGGAATCGGGCTCGGGGTAGACC
>SLPW01000271.1 GCA_007131755.1 Myxococcales bacterium
AAGATAAATGTAATCAATTTTCATTATACCCGACCCGTCCCTATAGTCCACACCGTCGTAGAAATACTCCCCAACCAACCAGCATCTTCCACTGCCGAGGATCCCATGACCGATCCAAAAAACCCCTGGAACGCTAAGAAGACCTTCGAATCCGAAAAGGGCGACTATACCGCCTACGATCTCAAAGCCCTGGAAAAAGCGGGGCTGGGAAAGATCGATAAGCTTCCCTATTCCATCAAAGTGCTCCTGGAGTCCTGCCTGCGAAATTTCGACGGCGATGTGGTCACGGAAGAGCATATCAAGGCCCTCGCCGGCTACGACGCCACGAACGTGCCGGAGCAGGAGGTGCCCTTCAATCCGGGACGCGTCGTCCTCCAGGACTTCACCGGCGTGCCCGCCGTCGTCGACCTGGCCGCCTGTCGAAGCGCCATGGAGCGCTGGGGCAAAGACGTCAGCCGCGTCAATCCCCTGAGCCGCTCCGACCTCGTCATCGACCACTCCGTGCAGGTCGACGAATTCGGCAAGAAGGCTGCCATGCTCATCAACACGGAAAAGGAATTCGAGCGCAACAAGGAGCGCTACGAATTTCTCAAGTGGGGCCAGCAGGGATTCGATAACTTCGCCGTGGTCCCCCCGGAGACGGGCATCGTCCACCAGGTCAACCTGGAATATCTGGCCGGCTGCGTCCTCACGGAAGAGCGCGACGGCAATCAAGTGGCCTATCCGGACTCCCTGGTGGGAACGGACAGCCACACCACCATGATCAACGGCCTCGGCGTGACGGGCTGGGGCGTGGGTGGAATCGAAGCCGAGGCGTGCATGCTCGGCCAGCCCATCTTCATGCTCATCCCCGAGGTGGTGGGCTTCGAGCTGACGGGAGAACTTAGAGAGGGCGCCACGGCCACGGACCTGGTGCTCACGGTGACCCAGATGCTTCGCCGACACGGAGTGGTCGGAAAATTCGTCGAATTCCACGGAGCGGGCCTTGCGAGCCTTACCCTGGCCGACCGGGCGACCATCGCCAATATGTCGCCCGAATACGGCGCCACCATGGGCTTCTTCCCCATCGACCAGGAGACCTTGAACTACCTGGAGCTTACGGGACGCGACGCCGAGCAGATCGATCTGGTCGAAAAATACACCAAGCTCAACGGCTTCTGGCGAGACGACGACTACGACGTCACTTATGCCTCGAGCCTCACCCTCGACCTGGGATCCGTGGAGCCCAGCCTGGCGGGTCCGAAGAACCCCCACGAGCGGGTGATCATGAGCGAGATGCAGGGCGATTTTCGCATGCACTGCGAAAAGACCTTCGAGAAGCCCGAAAAGACCACCGCCGAGGGCGTCGAATTCCGCGGTGAGACCTTCGATCTGACCGACGGCGACATCGTGATCGCCGCCATTACGAGCTGTACGAATACGTCGAACCCGGCGGTCATGATCGGCGCCGGCCTCCTGGCCCGAAAAGCCCGCGAAAAGGGCTTGACCGCCAAGCCCTGGGTCAAGACCTCGCTGGCCCCCGGCTCGCGAGTGGTCACCAAATATCTGGACAGCGCCGGGCTGACACAAGACCTCGAAGAGGTGGGCTTTTATACCGTGGGATACGGATGCACCACCTGCATCGGAAACTCCGGTCCCCTGCCGGAGCCCATCGAAGAGGCCATCATCGACGAAGACCTCGTCGCCTGCTCCGTGCTGAGCGGAAACCGAAACTTCGAGGGCCGAATCAGCCCCCACACCAAGGGCAATTACCTGGCCTCTCCGCCGCTGGTCGTAGCCTACGCCATCGCCGGCACCACCGATATCGATATGTATAACGATCCCATCGGCACCGACGAGGACGGAAACGACGTCTTCCTCAAAGACGTCTGGCCCTCCAATAAGGAGATCCGCGAGTTCATGCAGAAATTCGTCAGCCGCGACGATTTCCTGGAGAAATACGCCGAGGTCTACGAGGGACCGGAAAATTGGCAGAACCTCGACGCCCCCACGGGCGACGTCTACGAGTGGAGCGAAGACTCCACCTATATTCAGGAGCCCCCCTTCTTCGTGGACATGGGCCTCGACGTACCCGAAATCGAGCCCGTCGAGGGCGCGCGTTGTCTGGTCAAGGTGGGCGACAACACCACCACGGACCACATCAGCCCCGCCGGCGTCATCCCCGTGGACAGCCCGGCTGGACGCTATCTGTTGGGCAAGGGCGTCAAGCGCTCCATGTTCAACTCCTTCGGCTCCCGCCGCGGAAACGACCAGGTCATGACCCGCGGAACCTTTGGAAACGTGCGGCTCAAAAACGAACTCGCCCCCGGCACCGAAGGTGGCTACACCACCTATCTGGGGCCCGATGGCGAGCCGGAAAATCCACCGGAGCTCCACTACGCCACGGACCACGAGCCCAAAAATGGCGAGCAGTGCTTCATCTACGACGCCGCCGTCAAATATATGAAGCACCGCGTCCCCACCGTCGTCCTCGGCGGCCGCAACTACGGCATGGGATCGAGCCGTGACTGGGCCGCAAAGGGCACCTTCTTGCTCGGCGTCAAGGCAGTCATCGCCAAGAGCTACGAGCGCATCCACCGCTCCAATCTCATCGGCATGGGCGTCCTCCCGCTTCAATTTAAGGAGGAGGATACCCAGGACTCCCTCGGCCTGACCGGCCAGGAGCTCTACGACATCGAGGTCGACGACAGCCTCAAGCCCATGCAGTCCGTCAAGGTCACGGCCACGGACCCCGACACTGGCGAGTCCACCGAGTTCGAGGCCGACTGCCGAATCGACACCCCGGCGGAGCTCGACTATTACCGAAACGGCGGCATCCTCCACATGGTCCTTCGCCAGATGGGCAACGAGGCCTGATTCGGTAAGGACACCGCGTAACCACGCCCCCCGAACCGGGGGGAGTTCCCCCCCGGTTCGCGCTTTACCCCGGCGCCACTCCTCTCCTGCGGCTCCCGGCCCTTATCCCCACCATCTCCCCATCTCCTTTTCGATGGAAGTTCGAGGTTTGCGCCGGACCCCTCCGAGCCCAGACGGCCGGGTACCCCGGCCTGGGCCCACCTCCCCCTCAGGCGGGGAGGGTCAAGAGCCTTCGATGGGAGTGCGGGGTTTGCGACGGAGGGTACAAAACGTGGAGCGCAGTTATAGATCCTCCCCACAAGCGTAAGCGCAGTGGGGAGGTCCCCGAGTTGATACGAGGGGGGAGGGGTCCGGCGCAGGACTGCCGATAGCGCGGACGCTATCGTCTCCGAAAACCCTCTTTAGAACCGACCCA
>SLPW01000446.1 GCA_007131755.1 Myxococcales bacterium
GCGTACAGCGCTCAGCGTTCCATGCCTTCAGCGCTCCCCGAAGGCCTTGACCCGCGGCCAGGCATGTAGACCGAAGGCAACGATGGCCACCGCCCAACAGAGGACGGCAATCCACCCCCACAGACCGGCCCACACTACCCCCAGCACCGCGGCGACGACGCCGACGTTGGTCGCCACCACGCTCGTCCACGCCGCCTTCTCTCGGCCCCGATTCGTCCGTCCACCAAAGGTGGGTAGCATCCAGTACGCTACGCCCACCACCAGCAGAAACGTCCAGCCGAATAGGGCCAGCGCGATATGCACGTCCACCCAGCGCCACAACCCCGCCGACCACCCCCAGGCGCGGTTTGCCATCAGCAGCGCGCCGAGCAGCCAGCCTGCCACGAGATGAACCAGCGCCAATTTGATGGACCACCTCGTAAGCGGCGGCATCACTTCTCCTTCTTCTTTCGCTTCCTACGCCCCTTCACCCGGGGCCAGATGGCGAAGGCAAAGAGCACTGCCGCCGCAAATTGCAGCACCGCAGCGACGGTCATCACCCAGGACCACCCCGTCCCCGTATATCCCTGCACGAAGGCTGTCTCCGCCACTGCACGCAAGACGAGTCCGGCGTTGAGCGTTCCGAAACAACTCCAATTCACCCAGGCCGAACCTCTGGGCGCCTCACGGCTCTTCTTCGGAAAGAACCATAGCGCCACGCCGAAGATCATCTGGGTGATCCACCCCACTGCAAAGAGATGAAAATGGGTGGGCCGCAACACGCTCACCCACCCCGGAAGCCCCCACGCATCGGGGGCCGCCATGGCCAGCGCCACCACCATGGAGGCGACCATGAACAGGATCCCGGATTTGATGAACCATCTTGATACGGTGGGCATGGGAACTGCGGGTGGTGGGTGAATTGCAGGTGGTAGGTAATGGGTGAACTGCAGGTGATGGGTGAACTGCTGGTAGTGGGTGAACCGCAGGTAGTAGGTGAACTGCGGGTCGTGGGTCATAAGCGCCAAGTGGCGTTCCACCGCCACCCAACACCTACAACCCATCACCCATTACCCGCCGTCACCCGCCGTCCGGCCCAAAATGCCGGAAGCCGTCGTCCGTGTCGAAGAGCAACACCTGCTGTTGTCCACGCTGGAAATGGAGCCGCCACCTCTCCTCAAAGCTCCAGTCGCCGGCAATATTGTCGGCAATGCGAACGCGAACCTCGCGTTCGCCCGGCTCCACTTCCAGCCTATCCAGTGTAACCGCAGGGCCGTCTCCGGTAAGGCCCCGGGGCTGATGAGTCTCCTCGTAGACCACCTCCCCGTCGATGCTCACCTCCACCAGTAGATCCGCCCGGCCTCGCTCACAGCGCTCCGTCTGCTGCATATGGATTGGCTGATTGGCTCGTTCCTCTTCGGGGATCGGCACGCACTCTTCTTCCAATTGTGTGTAGTGATTGACGGATACTACAAGCCTTGGGTCTTCTTCGGGCGGCCCCGGATAGGGCATCATGCTTCCGGCGGCGACGACGCCGGCCAACAAGGTGGCCAATACGACGCCTCCGGCGATCATCCTTCCCGTTGGCCTCTCTTCAGTGATCTCTGCGTCCGCCTCGCTTCCCCCGCCGACTCTTGTGCGGAAATTCTTCGCTTCCTCGACGAACTCCTCGGGCCGGCTGCGGTCGTAGACCATCTGCTGCACTCGCCATGCCTCGATCTTCTCGCGGCGAAGCTTCGGCTTACGTGTCGCCGTCATCCGACGCTCCGTCCACCGATGTCCTTCCCGGAAATGGGGCTCCGACTCGCTGCATCCCACGATCAACACCCCTGCCGCCCCGCGACGAAGGGCTCGCTCCACCGTCAAAGGCTGGACCCATCCCGTACAGGGTACGTTGACCACTCGATAGCCCTCGAGCTGCGCGCATTCTCCGGTCTCCTCGTCTACATCAAAGCGTTTGCCCACGGATCCGCTGCACAAGAAGGCCAGCACCGGGCCCTGGTCGTCCTCCGACTCCTCGATAAACTGGTCGATCCAGCCGTCGAAACGCTTTCGCATCGCCTGCACGGGAAGCCAGCTCAGGCCGATCCCGCCGGGGTTGCAGGAACCGGCGCAGATGCCGCATCCGACGCAGCGCTGCGGGTCGAGCTTCGCCTGCAATTCGTAGCGTCGTCCGTCCGTGCGCGGCACCATCACGATGGCGTCGTAGGGACAGTCGCGGGCACAGAGGGTACAGCCGTTACAGGCTTTCGTGTTCAGCGTCGCCACCTGAGGCTTCTCCCGACGAAGCAGCCAGGGAGCCGCCAGTAGCAGGCCACCACCGATGGCGACCAGGGCCCACAACATCCCCGCGCCGAGACGATCCGTGACCCACAGGGGCGCGAGATACCAGGCATCGATGGTGATCGACTCCGGTACGGTCTGAAGATTGGCCGGATCGCCGGCCGTTGCGGGAACGGCGATGGAGAGCACCACCAGCGCTCCCACGGTCCACACAGACATCCACTTCGACGTCAGCACCTTCGCCCGCTGAACCCTCGTGACGTGAATCCACAACCCCACTGCCATCACCAGGGGCACCAGCATGTGGGTGAAGAAGATCACGAAGAAGAGCAGCGACGGGACCAGTTCATCGGCCAGAAAGGCCCTCGATACGGGCTCGGCAAAGATGGGCAACAGGTCCAGAAAGAGGGCTGACCCCTGAGCCGCGAGCTGCGCCGGCTCGTCCCACACCAGGATATATCCCGTCCAACCGACGAACCACAGCGTGGCGATCAGTGCCACACCGCTCACCCAGGCCAGCCACCTCGCCCCCGTAAATCGCCCCGCGAAAAACAGACGCAGAGCGTGGATCACCACAAAGAAGACGCACACATCCGACGAGTAGCGATGAAGCGATCGGATGAACTCCCCGATCCACACCGCCTCCATCGCCAACACCGAATCGTAGGCCTGGTGGACGCTCGGCCGGTACCAGATCAACAACAGGATTCCCGTCACCGCCGCCACCAGAAAACTCACGGTGGCGATGGCTCCGGTCTGCGCGAAGGGATTGAACCGCGCCGGCAAGACCCGCTCCACCGCCCTATCCAGGCGCACCACCAGGCCGTCCGCAGCGTCAAACGCCTTCTGCCCCCACAGCTTCGGCTCCCCCCGGGGGTGATTGATCCGTTCGTAGAGTTTCTCGTCCATATTCCAAGCTCAGCAGTAGAGTCGATTCTTATCGAGAACCGAGCACCCCGTACCCAATACCCAGCACCAAAAACCCACCGTCCTCATTCCCGCA
>SLPW01000221.1 GCA_007131755.1 Myxococcales bacterium
AGTAACCAACGTCGAGCTGTTTGCAGCGTAATCAGCAGAGGCTCCGTGGGCTCTATCGCGGCTTCGCGCCCCAGCGCTCATTTTTCGCGCTCCGCGACTCAGCGCTCCGCGTACAGCGGGCGACGAACGAAGCGTTGAGCAAGCTTGGTAAGCGTTCAGGCCTCCCGGGAGCGCGGCCAGCCAGGCCGCATTGCGGGCTGGCAGCTCGCGCTCCCAGGAGTATGGAGGAAGGCGTACGCGAAGCTTACATGGGATAGAAGGAGAAGCTGGTGGAGAGATAGCCCAACTCGGAGGAGTGATTGAGATCGTGTCGGTAGGAGACGTCAAATCCCATTCCCATCTCCTCGGAGAGCCATCCAATGCCGATGGAGATGAGGTTTCGGTCCAGAAAGGAGCGGTGTTGAAACCCGGCGCGAAGCCAGGTGGTATGGCCAACCAGATATTCGCCGCCCAGGGCGAAGTCGAGCATCGGGTCCGGCCCGGAGGTCAAATCAGCGGTGGCCTCGCCGGTGAGCATGAAGTTGAGCTCGTCGCCCACGCCGAGGCCGCCGGTGACCTGTGTGGGCGTGGCGCCGCGGCACAGACCGTTGTCCTCGCAGTGGTCGATGAGGTTCTCCACCTGCAGGCCCAGGTGGACCATATCGCTGGCGCGGAAGTTGACACCGGCACCGAAGGTCAGGCCGTTGATGAGCAGGTGGGAGTGGTCGTCCGTAGGGTCCGGGGGAAGCGATTCGTCGGCGATGCGTAGATAGCGAAGGCCGACGCCGACGACCAATTGTTCCGGGGCGACGGGGATGCCGAGGACGACGCGGCCGTCATGGCCCGATAGATGGTCGTGATCGCCGGTGCCGGTAAAATAGCTCCAGCCCACGCCGAGAGCGAAATCGGGGTTGAGGAGGCTGTCGGTGATCCCGGCGGTCATGATCATGCCCTGCGGGGCGTAAGAGAAAGCCCCGTCGATGGCGTACATGGGATAGCGGGCGACGCCAGCCGGATTTTGATAGAGGCTGTCGAAGCCAGAGGTTACGGCCGTATGGGACGCTCCGGCGCCGGAGGCGCGCACGCCCTCGAAGAATTCCGGTAGGGGGCGATCTGTCGAGTCGGGAGCGTCGTCGGCGACGGCCGTAGAGGCGAACCCCACGGTAGCGGCCACGGCGGCGATGATGAGCATGATACGGCTGAATCTCATACTGCGAACTCCACAGAGAGGACGGCGACTGCCTTTCGCGGCATTGATAACCGATAGATGGGACGGGGGCAAATTCGTGATTGCTCCGCGGCTGCCTGAAACAACGGGAAGTTGCGTCTTCATTCCCCGAGTGTGCTCCGCCTGGATCGGTTGTAGAACTCAATGTGGTCGAGCCCGCCCGGCCCCGGCCCGGTCCCTGGCCCCGGCCCGATGTTTCTTGGCGTCGGTGAAGTAGGTTTGAGCCACAACTATCCCCCGGGAGGGAGGAGCCAGAGCCGGAAAAGACACCAGCAATAGACGGGCCTGGGCGAGGGCCAGGGACCGGGCCAGGGAACTACTACCGACGGAAAGCGATCACCTTCATTCCCCCCGCTCTTGCGCGTGCAGAAATCGCTGTGGGAAGATGGTGCGACTCGATCCTGCTCCGTGAGGACGTCTATGGCTAACAACTCCCCCAAAGACCAGCGCGACGAATTGGCGGTGATGCTCATCGTCACCACCGCCATCGCCATCGTGTTGGTTCAACTCGCCCGTGTGGCCACGGGCGGCGGGTTGTTTACGGATGCCCTCTTCGTCGATGGCGACGTCTATAGCTGGCTCAATCGGGTGGAGGCGTTGGCCGACGGCCGAAGCTGGTACGACCACACCGAACCGCGCATCAATCCGCCGGAGGGTCATGAGCAGCACTGGACGCGCCCTCTGGACTTTTTGCTCCTCGTAGGGGGATGGGCGCTGAGTCCTATCTTCGGCTTTCGCGACGGCCTTGCTCTGTGGGCGAATATCATCAGCCCGCTGATCATGATCGGCGCGGTGTGGGCGATGTATCGCCTCGCTCGCCATCTGCTGGGGTGTCGTGAGGCCATCATCGCCACCGGAGTATTCGCCCTACATCCCATGATATTATTGACCTACGCCTGGGGTCGCGCCGATCATCACGCCCTCTTGAGGCTCGGCCAGGTGTTGTTCTTGCTGGCTTTTTTGAACTTCTTTTTGAAGAGCGAAAATCGCAACCGCTGGGCCTTTGCAGCGGGATGGATCGGCGCCTGGTCGGTGTGGTTCAATATCGAGGCCATGGGATTTGTGCTCATCGGCATGGCCGTGCTCGGGTTGTGGTGGCTCATCGAGGACCGGGGGCTTGCGCTCTGCAATCTCCTATTTTCGGTGGGGTTATTTACGGGGACGGTGGCGGCCGTGTTAATCGAGCGCGGTCCTTATTTCTTCGAGCATTTTCCCATCGACACCATCGGATTTCCCTATGTGGTTCTCTTCGGTCTGACGATGTTGTTCTGGCTGTGTCTGTGGGCCTGGACACAATTCGGAAAGGAATGGGGTCGGTTGCCGGGACGCGCCGGCGTGGCCTGCGTCTCGGCAGCAGTGGTACTGGTGGGCGTTGCGCTGTGGATGCCCCAATTTTTCGACGG
Organism: Myxococcales bacterium; assembly: GCA_007131755.1. Taxonomy (GTDB): domain Bacteria; phylum Myxococcota_A; class Bradymonadia; order Bradymonadales; family Bradymonadaceae; genus SLJM01. Next base: position 2,611 of record SLPW01000221.1, read on the forward strand.
ACCCTTCGGCGATGTGGACGAGCTCTATCGAAACGTACGCCTCAATTATATCGGCGAGCAACTGCCGGCGGTGCGGTGGGTTTATCACTCGCCAATCGCCAGCGCGGGGCGAGTTCTGACGTTCTTCGGGATGCTCCTGGTGGGATTGTGGGCCTTCTGGGGCAAAGTGCGTCAGACGCAGGAGCCACCGGAGCGCTGGATATGGGCGATGATGGGCGGGATGGCCCTCGCCTACGGACTGTTGTCGCTCGATACGGTGCGGTGGGCAGCCTATATGCCGGCGCCGGCGTCGCTGGGGTTTGCCCTGGTGGGCGCACAGGTCTTGGACTGGGTGCAGGAGCGCTACGAGCGCACCGGCGGCGCGCTGTGGCGTCCGCTGGCCGTAGGTGGGCTGCTCCTGGGATTTGCTACGGTGGGACTCTGCGTGGAGGAGACGGGCCACACCATCGACGAGCGTAGGACAGCCTCGAAGGCAGGGGTCGATCCAGACGAGATACAGGCGGATACCCAGGGGTCGATGCTCGACGATCTGTTGGGAACGGGTTGCGATCTCAGGGTGGCCGTCCAGGTCCTGGATCGGCTCGAGGAGGTCCCCGCCGACGGGCTGGTGGCCATTGACCCCGACCGTGGATCGGAGATGTTGTATCGCACCGA
>SLPW01000235.1 GCA_007131755.1 Myxococcales bacterium
GCGATCGACAGCCGGACGCTTACGTGCCAAGATGGCCACGGAGTTGAAGACGAGCGCAAATGTTGACGGAGACCAAGATGGAAGAATTGTCCGGTGAGGTGTTTGAGCGGCGCCGCAGGCGGTTGATGGACGAGATCGGCGATGGGGGGGTAGCGATCGTGGTGGGACCGCCCATGCAGAACCGCTCCAATGACACGGACTTTCCCTATCGGCCGTCGAGCGACGTATTGTACCTGACAGGATTTCGCGAGCCGGAGGCGGTGCTTCTCTTCGCGCCGGGCCACGACGAGGGGGAATTCGTGATGTTCGTGCCCGAACGGGACGAAAAGAAGGAGCAGTGGGAGGGGCGGCGCGCCGGGCCCGAAGGGGCGGTGGACAGATTCGGCGCCGATGCCGCCTTCGGTCTCGAGGAGCTCGACGAAGAACTCCCGAAATGGCTCGAAGGACGCGAGAAGCTCTACTACACGTTGGGCTCGGACAAAAAATTCGACCGAAAGGTGATCAATTGGACCCAGACCTTGCGTCATCGTCGGGACGGAATTCCCAGGGTGCCGGGGACGGTCGTCGATCTTCGCGATCTGCTGCACCTGGCGCGCCTGAGAAAGTCCGAAGAGGAGTTGGAGCTACTTCGGCGGGCCTGCGAGATCTCGTCCGAGGCTCATATCCTGGCCATGAAATATTGCCGGCCCGGGATGTACGAATACGAACTTCAGGCCCTGGTGGAATACCATTTTCGCAGAAGCGGCGGTGAATTTCCGGCCTATTCCTCCATCGTCGGCTCCGGAGACAACGCCACGATTCTGCACTATACGGACAATCGAGGCCCCATCGGTGATGGCGAAGTGGTGCTCATCGACGCCGGATGCGAATACCAATTCTACGCCGGAGATATCACGCGCTCTTTTCCGGCCAACGGCAAATTCACCCCGGCTCAGCGCGACATCTACCAGGCCGTCTTGGAGGCCCAGAAGGCGGCCATCGACGATCTGGAGCCGGGGCTTACCTACGAGCAGTTGCAGAGCAATACACACCGACGACTCACGGAGTCTCTCGTCGACCTGGGACTTCTGGAGGGCTCGGTAGACGAACTGCTAGAAGAAAAGGAATACCGCGCTTATTATCCGCACAGCATTGGCCATCCCCTGGGCGTCGACGTCCACGACGTGGGTGTAATGCGTGAAGACGAGGACGACGATTTCGAACTCCTGCAGGGGATGGTGTTGACCATCGAGCCCGGCATTTACGTGCCGGCCGATGACGAATCCGCCCCGGAGGAGATGCGCGGGGTGGGGGTTCGGATCGAGGACGACGTGCTGATCACCTCCGACGCAAGCGAGAACTTCACTATCTCCTGTCCCAAGGAGGTCGACGAGATCGAGGAGCTCGTCGGAAGTGGCGATCCCTCGGCCTTGAAGATTTAACAGCGGGTAGTGGGTGATGGGTAGTGGGTGGGTAACGGCGGGTAGTGGGTAACGGCGGGTAGTGGGTAACGGCGGGTGGTGGGTGATGGGTAGTGGGGGATGGATTGATAAATGGTTGATGAAATATAAGGAGCGATAATGGCGCCCAATGGCGATGATTGGAAGGATCAGCAAGACGATCCCTGGGAGACTCAGGAGGACTACGATTTGCCTCCCGAGGGCGAGAGCTGGGATACACCACTGCACGAGCCGCCGGTACAGGACGAGGCTCTGGTGGAGTACGAAGGTGACGTGCCGGCGAAAAAAGAGGGCGGAAAGCTCGAGGGGGAGGAGTTCATCCCCGTCGTGCTGGCGCTCATCCCCGGGGTCGGTCAGATGATGTTGGGGCAGACCGTCAAGGGACTGGTGATGCTGGGGCTGGCGATCTTTACCTGCGGGTTTGGTGGAATCCTCGCCGTGGCCAGCGTCCTCGACGCCTTTTTGGTGGCGACGGCCCAGAAGCGACGCGAAGTCGACGAGTGGGAGTTCTTCCCGGACTTCAAGGAAACCTTTGATATGTAGGTCCGGATTGAAAGCTCGGAGACGAGAAGGTCCTCTCGGCCGTACGGGGTGTGCGACGAGACTGCCGATGGCCGGGAGACCATCGTCACCGAAAGCCCGGAGACGATAGGGTCCTTCCTATCGGCAGTAGGCAGTTTGCGAAATAGCGTTACCTCTCACGAAAGCACTCCCCACGGAAATCAGAGACGACGATCCGGGGCATGACGGCGAATGCTTCGACCTCGTCGGGAATCGCTTGTCAACCTAAAGGGCCTCGGTTATGGTGCGCGGCGCCCCGCGGCGAAGGCGGGGTCTGTTGATGTGACCACATGACAGCCCGTCCCACCCGGCGACCGCCTCTTTGGCGCCTGTCGCTCGGGCCGCTGATTCGGGGTCCGGGCACAGCGACGGGACCCATACCGCCATGCTGTACGCCGTTCTTTCCGGATTTGTCCTCGCCATATTGGCACCCTGGATCTTTCAGGCTGCAAAAGAGAAGACAGGCTGGTTTCTTGCCATCCTGCCCGCTTCTCTGGCCGTCTATTTTTCGACCTTTCTGGCCGACGTCCGCGAGCTCAATCTCGAAGAAATCTATACCGGGCTGGACCTGAGGGCCGTCGCCGGCGAGGGCGGCTTCGCATGGGCGGATCACGCCGACAAAGTGGCCGCTCTGCGCGATCAACTCGTCCAACACGAATACGCCTGGATTCCCTCGCTCGACGTCAGCCTGACGATGCACCTCGACGGGTTGTCGCTGCTCTTTGCGCTGTTGATTACCTGCATCGGCACCTTCATCCTCATCTACGGAGGGGGATATCTGAAAGGGGACCGCGACATTCCGCGGTTTTATGTGTTTCTGTTGGCCTTTTTGGCCTCCATGTTGGGGCTGGTCTTAAGCGACAACCTGATCGCCATGTTCGTGTTCTGGGAGCTGACGAGCATCACGTCCTTCATGCTCATCGGCTACTATCACGACAACGAGAAGTACCGAAAATGCGCCCACCAGAGCATGATGGTCACCGTGGGAGGGGGCCTGGCGATGTTCGCAGGGCTCATCCTGCTGGCCATGATCACCGGCAGCTATTCGCTGACCGAGATTCTGGCCATCGGATATAATAATCCGGAGGCCATCACGGAGCATCCGCTCTATGTGCCGATGCTGATCTTGATTCTGGCGGGCTGCTTTACGAAGTCGGCGCAGGTGCCCTTTCACTTCTGGTTGCCCAACGCCATGGCCGGTCCCACGCCGGTGAGCGCCTTCTTGCACTCGGCGACGATGGTCAAGGCCGGCGTCTATCTGATGGCCCGGCTGCAGCCGGCCCTGAACGACGGATATATCTGGATGATCGTCCTCCCTGTGGTGGGAGCGATTACCATGTTCACCGGGATGTACTTCGCCTTACGCTCCGGGGGCTATAAGCAGGTATTGGCCTATTCCACGATCATGGCCCTCGGTGTGCTGACCATGCTGGTGGGAATCGGCACCGAATACGCCATGAAGGCCTTTGCGGTCTTCCTATTGGCTCACGCCATGTACAAGGCGACGCTATTTATGGTGGCCGGAATTGTGGATCACGAAACGGGCACCAAAGATCTGACCGTGCTTCGCGGGCTGCGAACGAAGATGCCCGTGACCTTCTATGCCGCGATTTTGGCGGCCCTGTCACTGGGTGGGTTCATCCCGTTTTTCGGCTTCGTCGGAAAGGAGTTGATGTTCGGCGCCGTTCTGGACGCCAATTACGTCAGCGCCTTTGTGGTCGCCCTGGCAATGGCGACGGCGATCATGGGAGTGGCCGTGGCCTTCATCCTGGGCTTGAGGCCTTTTCTGGGTGAGCTCAACGAGACGCCGAAGGCACCCCATGAGGCCCCGCTTTCCATGCTGTTGGGACCGGTGGTGCTGTCGACGATGGGGCTCGTCACCTTCTTTGCCCTGAGCCTGGTCGACGAGGGGATCCTTCAGAGCGTGATCACCGCCGTATATGGCGTGGGCGCGCCGGGAGACTTCGAAATTCAGTGGTGGCACGGGTTTACCGATCCGGCCCTGATCATGAGCGTCGTCAGCATCATCCTGGGCGTCGTCGTCTACCTAAAATGGGATCAGATCCGAGAGTGGATGAATAAGCTGGAGCCGGTCTACGACCACGGTCCGGAGTGGGTCTATAATAAGGCGATGTACCGGGGGCTTCCGCTTGTGGCGAACCGCCAGACCCGCTTTATCCAGAACGGCTATCTGAGAAATTATATCATCACGATCTTGATGACCCTGGTGGTCTTCGTGGGCTACGCCTTCGTGACCCGCTATATGGCCGAAGATCCGAGCTTCGCCTTTACCCTGGATATAGAGTTCTACCACGTCTTGGTGGTGGGAGTGATGTTAGGGGCGGCGCTATTCGCCGCCACGACCCCGTCGCGGCTGGGGGCGGTGGCGTCGACGGGCGTGGTGGGCTTTACGGTGGCCCTCATCTATATCCTATTCAGCGCCCCCGACCTGGGGATCACCCAGATGCTGGTAGAGACCCTGACGGTAATCCTGCTGGTGCTGGTGCTCTTTCGGCTTCCCGAATTCGTCACCCTCTCGTCGAGAGGAGAGCGCATCAGGGATATTATCGTCGCCCTTCTGGTCGGAGCCTTGATCACCGTGCTGTTGTTGGTGACGGGGCAATACGAATTCCACGACCCGAATATCTACGGCGGAGCTTCCATCTCTCAGGGACATATCGACGGAAGCGTCCCCCTGGCCCACGGGCGAAATATCGTCAACGTCATCCTGGTGGACTACCGAACGCTGGACACCCTGGGTGAAATCTTCGTCCTCGCCCTGGCGGCGATGGGCGTCTACGCCATGGTGAAATTTCGAGCAACCGATGACGAAGAGGTCGAGCTGTGATTGAGGCAAGATCGCTGATCTTACATACGGCGACCCGCTTTTTGTTGCCCCTGCAGTTGTTGTTCTCGCTGTTTTTATTGCTCCGAGGGCATAACGAGCCGGGGGGAGGGTTCATCGCCGGACTGGTGGCGGCGGGGGCGATCTGCCTGTATTTATTCGCCTTCGATATCGAGCGCACCAGAGAGTTGATTCGCTTTTCGCCGCACGACCTCTTCGGAGTGGGTCTATTTCTGGCCTGTCTATCGGGGGTGCCGGCGTTGCTTCTGGGCTATCCCTATTTTACGGCGCTGTGGTGGCGTCCGGAATTTCCCTTTTTCGGGGAGGTCGCCCTTTCGACGCCGCTGTTATTCGACATCGGTGTCTACTTGACAGTGATCGGCTCTGTGCTGGCGATTGTGCTGGCGCTGGCCGAGGCGGAGGAATGACATGGAACCGCTGATGGCCTTCGTGGTGGGCGCTCTTTTTGCGGCCGCCGTGTACATGATATTGCGCCGAAGCATCGTGAAGCTGGTGATCGGACTGATTTTATTGTCCAACGCCGCCAACCTCGCGATCTTCACGGCTGCGGGAATGCGCGAGGGGGCGCCGCCTCTGATCCCGGCGGGGAGTACGGAACCCATGGTGACCCCCGTGGCCGATCCCCTGCCCCAGGCTCTGATCCTGACGGCCATCGTCATCGCCTTCGGAGTGCTCGCCTTTGCGGTGGTGCTCATTCACCGGGCCTACGAGATCGTCGGTGTCGATGATCTGGATGAGCTCAGGACCACGGATCTGACGAAGGAGTTGGACTGATGTTTCCCGAGATTCTGGTCTTACTTCCGGTCTTTTTGCCCATGACGGCGGCAGCGCTGTCGGTGGTGATGTGGCGATCGCCCCTGGCCCAGCGCGTCATCGGAGTGGTGGGCACGACGGCGCTTTTGGCCTTCGGCATCATCCTGCTGCTGCAGACCTGGGAAAACGGCATCATCACCATGGAGATGAGCGGCTTTGCGGCGCCTTTCGGCATCGTGCTCGTCTCCGATCTTCTGTCGGCCATGATGGTGGTCATGACGGGGATTATGGGCTTTACGGTGGTGATCTATTCTCTGGCCACCGCCGGTGAGGACTATGAGCGCTTCGGCTATTACCCGTTGATGCATCTATTGCACGCGGGAGTGGCGGGAGCGTTTTTGACGGGCGATATCTTCAACCTCTACGTGTGGTTCGAGGTGATGCTGGTGGCGTCGTTCGCCCTGCTGATCCTGGGCGGAAAGAGGGCCCAGATGGAGGGGGCGGTCAAATACGTGACCATTAACCTCGTATCGTCGATGATCCTCTTGACGGCCATCGGGCTGACCTACGGAGTGGTGGGATCGCTGAATATGGCCCATATCGCCGAGGTCTTCCAGGAGGTGGACTCGCCGATCATCACCGTCATCGCCATGATGTATATGGTGGCCTTCGCCATCAAAGCCGGTTCGTTCCCCCTGTTTTTCTGGCTTCCCGCTTCGTATCACACCCCGCCGGTGGCCGTGTCGGCTCTATTCGCGGGGCTGTTGACCAAGGTCGGCGCCTACGCTCTGTTCCGCTTCTTTACCCTCATCTTCACTCAGGACGTGGAGTTTACCCACAATATCCTGCTGTGGGCCGGGGCGATCACCATGATCACCGGTGTTCTGGGGGCGGCGGCGCAATTCGAATTTCGACGCATCCTGTCCATCCACATCATCAGTCAGATCGGATATATGCTGATGGCGTTGGGACTTCTGGCCAGCCCGGATATCCCCGACGAGGTGGCACAGTTGGCGATCGCAGGTGGAATTTTCTACATCATCCACAACATCATCGTGAAGACGAACCTCTTCCTGGTGAGCGGCGTCGTCTACCGGGTCTTGGGGAGCTACCACCTCAAGAAATTGGGCGGCATCTATCGCCACAAGCCCTTTTTGGCACTCCTGTTTTTCATCTCCGCTCTGTCGCTAGCGGGGCTACCGCCCTTGTCGGGTTTCTTCGCCAAATTCGCGGTGATCAGAGCGGGCCTGGAGGCCATGGAGTGGTATGTGGTGGTCTTCGCCCTGGTGACGGGATTGTTGACCCTGTATTCCATGGTCAAGATCTGGATGTACGCCTTCTGGAGCCCCGCTCCGGAGGACAATCCGCAGGTTCACAAATTAAAAGAGCCCGACGACGCCGACACGTGGGTGATGTACACGCCGATCATCTTGCTCACCATCGCCACGGTGGTCCTGGGCGTCTACGGAGAGCCCTTCTTCGAGTTGACCCTGGCGGCGGCGGAGCAGCTTCTCGACCCGCAGGTCTATATCGACGCCGTCGGTCTGGAGTACGTGATCGACCACCCCATCGAGGATATTGAGCCCACGGGAGGTCAGTGATGAGTGCCTTTGCCTGGAATCTGCTGCTCGCCCTGGCCTGGATGAGCCTGACCGGTAGCTTTACGGGGCCGTCCTTTGTGGTGGGATTTTTATTCGGCTACGGCTGCCTGGCGCTGATGCAGCGCCACGTTCCGGCCCTCAACGGATATGCTCAGAAGGTGCCGGGGGTGATTGCATTCATCTTCTACTTTTTCTGGCAGGTTATAAAAGCCAACGCCGTGGTGGCCTACGACGTGGCTACGCCCCGGCTGTCCATCAAGCCCGGCGTCATCGCCCTGCCCCTGGAGTTGAAGTCGTCGATTGGGATCACCATTTTGGCGAATTTCATCACCCTGACGCCGGGGACGCTGAGCCTGGACGTATCGGACGACCGCAGCGTGCTATTTATCCACGCCATGTATCTCGAAGACGAAGACGAGTTGCTGCGCGAGCTCAAAGAGATCGAAAGCCGCATCATCAAGTTGCTTCACTAGACCACCGATAAGGACCGTCGAAGATGCTCGTGTATCTGACCGACATTGCCGCCTGGTTTTTTAGCCTCCAGGGAATCATCACCGTGACCTTCGGGGTGCTGATGGCCTCTCTGGTGTTGACTTTCGTGCGACTCGTCCAGGGCCCAACGCTCCCCGATCGGGTTGTGGCGCTGGAGCTCATCGCCGCCATCGTAGTAGGCGTGATCGGCGCTTATTCCATCGCCACCGGCGTCCCCGATTTTCTGGACGTCGCCATCGTCATGGCCCTGATGGCCTTTTTGGCGGCCGTTGGATTTGCCCGGTTTCTGGAGGAAGGGGGGCTTCGCGATGCTTGAATTGATGATGCACTCTGGCGCGGGGATGGCCCTCATTGATTCCGGTATGGAGCAATTTTCCGAGGACCCGGCGGGCGTCTTCTTTGCCGTGACGTTGTGGATCTTGTTGTTTATGGGATCGATGCTGATGCTCCTCGCTGCGGTGGGATTGATCCGTCTTCCCGATCTTCCGACGAGGATGCACGCCTCCACCAAGGCCGGTTCGCTGGGAGCAGCGCTGATCATGCTCGCCGTGGCCGTGGCCATGCCGTCTGCCGACGTGTGGGCGCGAGCCATCGCCGTGATCGCCTTCTTGTTGCTCACCGCCCCTGTGGCAGCCCACGTCATCGGTCGGGCCGGTTATTTCGTCGGCGTTCCCCTCTGGGAGGGCACCGTCAAAGACGATCTGGCCGATCAATACGATTACGCCAACCGCACACTAAAAAGTGGTTCGCTAAAGGATCGGGAGATCGACGGATTTGATGACGAGGTCAAAGTCGAAGACGAAGCCGATTCAGAGTCGCCAGAGAGGGCATGGGCGGACGAGCCCGCCGTCGAAGACGTCGAGCAGGAAGTGACGCAGGATGCCTCGGAAGAGGAAGAAGCTACGGAAGAGTCCGAAGATTCAGAAGAGAAAGGGCAAAAAGGAGAGAAAGGGGATAAGGGGGAGGAAGGGGAGGAAGGGGATATTGAGGAAGAGGCTTCGGAGGAGGAAGAGAAAAAAAAAGCTGACAAAGTCGGGGAATTAGAAGCGGAAGGTGCGTAAACTAGAGGACGTTCAAATAGCCCTTATGTAGCCCCGGCCGACTGCTGTTCAAGGAGTCCGGGGTCACGGAGGTGGCACAACCCCGAAACCGTCGATTGCCTGCGTCGCGAACCTCCGCAATTTCATACGCCGGTATGACGGAAGGTGGTATGCGACGTCCCGACCCCGGACTCCCTCGCTACGCTCGGTCAGCCGGGGCTACGCAAGAAACAATATTCGTTCAGAGATTGATGTGGGGAGGGAAATGTCCGTTATGTATGCGACGTCCCGACCGCGGACTCCCTCGCTACGCTCGGTCAGCCGGGGGTGGGCCCCATCAACACTCCAGATCCTCGAGGAATAGAAACCCGGATTCCAGCCGGGCCTGACGGCCAGTGTGCAGCCATCCCTCATCATCGACGTCTCGAGGCCCCTGGCCTGCCCAATACTCCTCGAAGATCGTCTCTCCCCGCACACATAGCTCGCCTTCTTCTCCCATCTTGGCGCCGTCGAGCTTGGTGGCCACCCCCTCGATGGGACGGCCGGCGGAGTCGGGCCGACGAGCTTCGGGGTGTTCGACATGTGTGATCCCCGCCTCGGGGACACCGAAATGCCCCAATAATGCGATATCTGCTCCGTCCAATACCGGATGGAGTCCCACGGGGCAGCGCCCCTCGAAGACGTGGATCGCTTCCAACTTGCCGCCGAATTCACGGCGAATCGGATCGTAGAGAAATTTGCGGGCAGCCTTTTCGCCCACAGACCCCAGGACGCGCGTCCAGGAGGGAGACTCCTCGCCAGTATCCACGATCTTCTTGAGAAAATCCGGGGCGTCGTCCAGGCGTTGTTGCCACCGATCGGCCAACTCCTTGAGGTAGTCGGCGCCACATACCAGGTGGGTGGGGAGCAGAGTCTCGAAATGATCGTCCAATCGCTGTCGAGTGGGGGCCAGAGCCACGGCGTGTCCGGCGTAGAGCGTGGCCAGAGCGAGCAGCAGGCTGGAGAAACGGCCGAAGGATTGTACCGTCGCCAAGACGACCTCTGCGTCGTCTGGCAGTCCCATCTGGGCGACGATGGCCTCCAATTGGAGATCCACTGTGGTGCCCGTGAAGAAGGCGCCCTGGGAATCTTCGGAGATCTCGGAGTCGAAGAGGATCAACGTCGGAGCGTCGGCGTCCAATTCGTAGATGCGCTTGGCCAACTTCTTTGTGTGCCCGCGGCGCACCAGTCCCCGTCCGCTCTTCTCCAACTCGCCAACGCCGTGGGTGTCCTCGCTCGTCGGCTCACCATCGACGTAGATCCACTGAAGATGCGGCGGCATCTTGCCGCCCGGACCGCGTAGGCGCGTGCGCGCGTTGGCGTCGGCGACGACGATCCAATCACAGCCGCTGCGACCGAGGCCGCGCAGGGTCTCCTTGCGTGGACTGTCCGGCACCAGAGGCACCACGCAGCCTCCGACGAGCCAGGTGGCGATCGCCAGATCCAACCAGTCGCGACTATTGGGGGCCACGAACCCCATTCTCATGCCGGTCTTGAATCCCCGGTCCATCATGGCCATGGCCAGATTCTGAATGCGCCGCGTCCACGCCCAATAACTCAGGACTTCGCGCTGCCCGTCGTCGACGGTGTAGACGGCGGGGGCTTCCTTATAGTCCTGAAAGCGCTTCCACAATTTGGTCGGAAAATTTCGCATAGCCACGTCAACCTCCAGCATTTATCGAGTCGATCGACAGGGTATCATTTCACGCTTGGATCGCGACGTGAAGGGGTTTTATTTGGGTGTGATCGGTTTCCGTCGGTTGTTGTTCCCAGGCCCGGGCCCCGGCCCTCGCCCAGGCCCGTCCTTTGTTGTTGTTTTTTCCGGGTTTTCCTCCTCCCTCCGGAGGAAAATGGTTGCCCAAACGTGATTTGCCGACGCGAAGCAAAATCGGGCCAGGGCCAGGGCCGGGGACCGGGCCGGGGCCAGGGGGGGCGACTACATTGAGTAATACAACCGATCAAGGTGGATCACACACGTTTTATTTCGGGCGATGGCGAGAATTGTGATCGACTTCCAGTTCTGCAATAGATGAACATCCAATCGTGGCGACGACTAAAGAAGGATTCGATGAGCGGGATCAAGATCGATGCGAATGAAGTGGAGCCGGATTTCACCCCGGCTCTCGTGGTAAGTGGGGTGGGCGTGGTGATCATGCTGGTCGGCATCGTTGTCGCCATCTTCGCCTCCGGCTCGACGTCGTTGGTCTGTGAGCGACAGACGGGATATTGCGAATTGGAAAAATGGAGTTTGCTCGACGGCTCCGACCTTATGCGCTTTCCCATCGAGGATCTCGAAGAGGCGCGTGTCGTCGCTCATGGCATAGAACACACGACTTACGGCGTGGAAGTCATGGTGGCCGGCCGCACGAGATTGATCACCCAATCGGGTACGGGATCCCGTTCGCCACGGGTGCGAATCGTCGACAGCATCAATATCTTCATCAGGGGCGAAGGTCCGGATACGCTGATCTTTCAAGAGGGCAATACCACTCTGGGTCTGGCCTTCGGGTTTGCCCTGAGCGCGTTCGGCTTTGCCTTCCTGCCGGTGGGCGCCTGGCTCTATTTTCGCCAGCCCAATGCAATACCCCCACGGGGGGTCTAAAGCAGATTCACTTCGAAAACCGGGGTGCTCTTGAGAACGGCTACATCCAAAAAGCAAGGGAGATGCTGGGGATAATGGGGATATGGGGATGGGTTTGTTCTTGTCCCCCGGGATGACAACGTTGATTCCGTGCCCATTGTGAAGAGTCGGGAACTCAACACGACCAGCCTACATCGAAAGGAGGGGATTCGATTATGATACGAAGATTCGCTGGATGTGCGTACGTCATCGCTGTTGTATTTTCCATCGCCTGTGGCGGCGATAGCGGAGGAGCCGTGGATGCGGAGTCCTTTTGCATCGAGAATTGCGAAAATTGGGAGAGTTGCCATGGAGAGGAGCTCAAGACCCAGGCCCAATGCGAGTCGGATTGCGAAAGGGACTTCATTCCATTTCAGCGAACCGACGACGAGCGGTGCATCGAGGCCCTGGAGGATACCATGGACTGCGTCCTCAATTTGAGCTGCGATCAGATGCTCAATGTGGAGTCCAATTGTCGCCAGGAGTTGGAGCGCCTGGACAACAGATGCGAGGGATGAGAACAGGTGCCACTATGATCGTGGGAGCCGATGATCTCGGCGCGACCCGGCCCCTGCGGCCTTGGCCGCAGGTGAGCAAGACTGAATAGCTAGCGTGAAAAAGCACACAAAATGGGAATTCCCTTTGAAAAATTGAGGCCGCCCAGATGGGGCGGCGAAGTGCCGGAAGCGATAAAGCGCGACCCCCTGGTGTTGGGACCGAATTGCGTCGTCGACCCGCCGGTGATCCTCTCTCCCATGGCGGCGGTGACCAACGCCCCTTATCGGCGCCTGTGCCAGTCCATGGGGGCCGGGCTGACCGTCACCGAGATGGTCAGCGACACGGGTCTGATCCAGGGGCAATCTCGTACCCTCTCCATGATCGACCTCCATCCCGACGAGGGACCGGTGGGGGTTCAGATCTTCGGCCGAGAGCCGCAGACAATGGCCCGAGCGGCACGGGTGGCCCAAGAGATGGGGGCCGATGTAGTGGACGTCAATATGGGCTGTCCCATGCGCAAGGTGGTCTCCCGTGGCCAGGGGGCAGCGCTGTTGCGCGA
>SLPW01000371.1 GCA_007131755.1 Myxococcales bacterium
CATATCGATATCGGCTTCGACACCATCTTCTTGCACAACGTGGGGAAAAATCAGCGTCAATTTCTCTCCGCCTTTGGCGAAGAGGTGCTACCGAATCTCGAGAGCTGACGAGGGCTCAGATGACCGACATCGATGAGATTTCACGAAGGAAACCGCACTATCGCCCCATCGAGGACTACGGAATTATCGGCAACCTGTGCTCTGTGGCTCTGGTGCGTCTCGACGGCTCCATCGACTGGTGTTGTCTTCCCAATCTGGACAGTCCCTCCGTCTTCGGCGCCCTGCTGGACGCCAAAAAAGGGGGCTACTTCATGGTCCGTCCCTCTTCGTATACGCAGTCGTCGCAGGAGTATATTGAGGGGACGAATATCCTGAAGACGATATTTCGCGTCGGCGGCGGCCGCATCGAAGTCTGTGATTTCATGCCCACCGGCCCCTCCGTCGAGCTGCAGGACGAAGCTCCGGAGCACCTCGAGATCTATAGAAGAATTCGATGTACTCACGGCCGGGTGGAGCTGGACGTGGTGTGGGCGCCGCGCCACGACTACGCGCGAAATACGACGCGTATCGAACCCACGGGCCAGGGCTATATGGCCGTCGGATCTGACCGGTATATTGCCCTCGGTGGCCTCCGGGAGGGCCGCATCATCGACCTGGGAGATGGTCCGGCCGTGGCGGGCCGGATCTCGCTTCGGCAGGGAGAGGAGACGACCCTTCTCACCCGTTGGGACGATGTGGTCACCGAGGTCGATCCCGAAAGAGCGTCCCGCAAATCCGAAGAGACCCGACGAGCCTGGCTCGACTGGGCAACTAAATCCGAGACGGGCCTCGAGCGGCCCTGGGCGGGCCGCTTCGAAGCCGAGGTGCTGCGCTCGGAGCTGGTGTTGAAGCTGATGACCCGGCGCTCGGGAGCTCTGGCCGCCGCTGCCACCACATCGCTTCCGGAGACCATCCACGGCGTGCGAAATTGGGACTACCGCTTCACCTGGATTCGCGACGCCGCCCAGATCGCCCAGGCCCTATATGCCGTCAACCACGCCGACGAGGCACGAGCCTTTATCAAATGGGCCGAATATATGGCCTGTGACAACAGGGAATTTCTCGACGAGGGGCTCAAGATCATCTATCCGCTCACGCCGGGAACGGAGCTCACCGAGGAAACCCTGGACCACTTGAGCGGCTATCGCCACTCGGCTCCCGTTCGCATCGGAAACGGCGCCGCCGGACAGCTCCAATTATGCGTCTTCGGCGAACTCCTGGACGCTGTCTACGAGAAGGTCCGCCTCGGCGAGGAGTTCGAGTCCGATATGAGCGACTTTCTGAAGCACGTCGCCGACGAGGCGTGCCGTGCCTGGCATCACCCGGACTTCGGCATCTGGGAACTCAAAAACGGCCCCCTTCACAACGTCTACTCAAAGATGATGACCTGGGTGGCCCTGGACCGAGCCTGCTGGCTGGCCGAAAGAGGCCATCTCGACGGCCATATCGAGCGGTGGAAGAAGACGATGGCGAAGATGCGCGCCCAGATTCTCGAATACGGCTACAACGACGAGATCGACTCCTTCGTCCTCAGCTTTCACGGAGACGAATTGGACGCCGCAAATCTATTGATGCCCATGATGGAGTTCTTTCCGGCCGACGATCCTCGGATGCAAAACACCATCGACCGCACCCTGGAGAGACTGACCGTGGAAGACCTGGTCTATCGCTACAAGGCCGACGACGGGCTGCCCGGCGACGAGGGAGCCTTCGCACTATGTACCTGCTGGCTCGTCGACGCCCTGGCGCTGTCCTACCGATTGGACGAGGCGAACCGCATCTTCGACAACCTCATCGCTCGCACCAATCACCTGGGACTGGTCTCGGAGCAGATCGATCCCGCCTCGGGAGAGTTTCTGGGAAATTTCCCGCAAGCTTACTCCCACCTGGGCATCATCAACTCTGCGTTGTACCTGGGCCAGCGTGAGGGCCGCGAACTTCCCATCGAATCGCTGGTGGGGACAGACACTACCACCAGCAGGTCCCGGGACCGATGATCTTGAGGGTATGATGGTCGGCGTAGATGCCGATGCCGACCTGATTATAGGACCCACAGAGCATATTGCGGCAGTGACCGGGGCTATTCATCCATCCCTGAAAGATATTCTCGGGAGTGGTCCACCACTGGTAGATATTTTCGGCAGCCGTGTGATGGGGCCCGGGGACGATGGAGACGCGACCGGTGGGAGACAATCCCTCCAGAGTGTCGTGGTCATAGTAATTTCGACCAGCCATATCCCAACTGTGAATCCGGGCTGCACACCGAAGCTGGGGATCCATCTCCAGGGGCTGAGAGGGACCATAAGAGTTGCTTCCACACATATGCTCTTCCTGGCGAGCCTCGTTGATCATCTCCAGGATATATTCTTCATCTGCCGTATTCTGACAGTCCCAGGAGGCGGCCAGTTCTTCGCAATCGATATCGAAGTCCTCCCACGGGTTCGATCCGTCGTGGTGATCATCCCAATAATTGCCACCACACTCTCCGGGCTCCGGAGGATCCGTGGGACCCGTATCCGGCTCCGGGGGATCCGTGGGACCCGTATCGGGCTCCGGCGACGTATCGGGCTCAGGTGACGTATCCGGCTCGCCAGGGGACGTGTCTTGCGACGATGTATCTTCGGAGGAGGCGTCTGATGGAGATGGCGAGGTATCCTGTGTGGAGGCGTCCTCGGCAGAGCTCGTGTCACTTCCGGCGTCCAGATCGGTGTCATTATCACCGGGTGGAGTGTGTTCGGCGTCCGTGCCGGCGTCCTCACCAGCATCTGCAGGAGACGTATTTTCCCCCGGCGTATACTCCCCTTCCTCAACACATCCACCGGTGGCGGCGAAGATGGCGAGGGCAAAGCAAAGCAAAAGCACAAGGCGTCGATCACACATTTCTTTCCTCATGGTGTCAATCCATGCTCCTTCGTTACGGATCTGCAGTATCACAAAATATCGAATCACTGTCGATCACTTCGCCGTTCCCGGATGTACTCCCGCTGGATCGGTTGGAGAACTCAATGTGGTCGAGTCCGCCCTGGCCAGAGAATGACTACCGGCGCAGACCCATCACATAGCCCGACGCTGTGTGTGATCCACCATGATCGGTTGTATTACTCAATGTGGTCGCCCCCCTGGCCCCGGCCCGGTCCCTGGCCCTGGCCCGATTTTGCTTCGCGTCGGCAAATCACGTTTGGGCAACCATTTCCCTCTGGAGGGAGGAGGAAA
>SLPW01000397.1 GCA_007131755.1 Myxococcales bacterium
CCCACCACCCACCTACCCACCTACCCACCTACCCACCTACCCCCCTACCCACCTACCCACTACCCACTACCCACCACCCACCTACGTCATCTCATGACTGCCATGCTCCCCGATGGGGGCCACCGTCGTCGCCTGCGGCCCTTCGTCTCCGTCCGTCTCCTCGAACCGCACCTCTTCGCCGGGCTCCAACTCGTCGAAGCGGTCGTTGACGACACTATTTTTGTGAAAGTAGATCTGGCGTCCATCGCGGGTGGCCAGAAATCCGTACCCCTCGTCGGGAAACATCCTCTCCACCACCGCATGGGGAGGCCCCACGCGGTGGCGTCGACCCCGGCGCATCCGACCGGCGTGACTCTTGAGCTGGCTTTCGGCGGCCGTAAAGGCTGCCCGAATCGCCGTATAGGGGTCGTATTCTTCCTGGGGGAAATTCCGGTCGCGCGAGACCACGATATTCTTTCCCGGCACGCTCACCTCCACGCGCACCCGGTGGCTTACGGCGTCGGCGTTTCCGCTTCGATGCGGCGCCTCCACGGAGACCCGGCAGGCCGTAATTCCTCGATGAAAGCGCTTCAATCTGTCCACCCTCTCTCTTATCAATCCCTCCATGGCCGCCGTGGACTCCACGTTCTTGAACGACATCTCCACCGGAATTCGCATCGTATCACCTCGCCGTGCCGGGTTTCGTTCCATTTCCTACGTTCCGAAACTAAGCACGCGGCATCGCGATCCGACCCCCCTCGCCATAACTCTCAGCTGCGACCCGCTGTCTTGCCTCCCTCATCTTGGCCAACTCCCCCACTTTGATGTAAAAATACTCGACGCCCTCTCGTCGCTGCATCCTCTTCGTTGAGGAACACCATGTTCGTACCCCTGTTCTCGCAAATTCCGGCCCGGCCCGTTCTCTGCGCAGCGCTTGCGCTCATTATGAGCCTATCGGCTTGTACGGTGAGCATCGACACCGAGGACTGCACCGGCGACGATGATTGCGACCTGGGCTACGCCTGCACCGACGACGGTCTGTGCCGAACGGCCTCTGAATTGGAGTGTGTCGACGATCGCGACTGTCCACGGGGCTACGACTGTTCCACCCAGCGCGGAGTGTGCCAGGTGGGCCTCATCGAGTGCAGCGGTGATACGCACTGCCCCCCGCACTACGTCTGTTCCGACTATGAGGTCTGCGAGCTCGGAGAACTGTCCTGTACCACCGATACGGACTGTCCCGATGGATACGCCTGCGCCACCTCCACGCAATTATGTCTCGACACCAGCGCCCAGTGCCAGGTGGACGAAGATTGCATCGACGTCTTCGGCGATGGGGCGACTTGCTCCGATGACGGCTTTTGCGATGGTGAGACGGACCTGACCGCCGGTCCCTGCCAACAACTCTACGGCCCCGTGGAACACGAGGAGGTCTTCCTCGTCGGCGTGGTCATGCAACTGAGCGGTGTGGGCGGCGGCTTCGGCCGGCCCATGCTCGACTCCATCCGCATCGCAAAGCGCGACTTCAATGCCCTGGGCGGAGTCTTCCATGCCGTCCGAGAAGACGACGATGACGATGAAGATGACGATGACCTCCTCGGGGAGGTGTTCGAAGAAGTTCAACGCCCCATCGGCATCATCGCCTGCGATACGGAGGCCCGAGACGACATCGCCGCCCAGGCCGCCGAACACCTCGTCCATCAGGCCGGTGTAGAGGCCATCATCGGATTCAACTCCAGTCAGGTCATCGACATCGTCCCCACCATCACCGCCCCACAGGACGTGCTGGTGATGAGCCCTTCGGCCACGGCCACCACCGTGCCCTCCAGCGAATACTTCTGGCGCACCGCACCCAGCGACGAAGCCCAGGGCACCGCCCTTACGAACCTGGTGGAATTTCTGGCCACCGATCACCTCCCCGCCCAGGGCGTCGACAGCCCACATATCGCGCGGCTGGTGCGCAGTCAGGATCAGTGGTCCCAGGGCCTTCGCGACGCCCTCGACGGCGATCTTCCCGGCGAAATTACCGCCGAAGGCCGCTATTATCCCTACAGCTTCCCCAACGTCGGCGCCGGCGACGTCCCGGACTACGCCCCCGTGGCCGCCGACATCGCCGCCGAGGACCCACAACCCGATCTGGTGGTCGTCCTCGGCAGCGCCGACTCCTGGCAGGTCATCGACTATATTGACAGCGCCCTCGACGGTGAGCCCATCTTCGTCGGCGCCGACGCCATGAAGAACGTCGAACAGGCCTCTCAGGCCTCTTCGGAGTTGGAGCACCGCATCTGGGGCACTGGTCCCCGCACGGCCGCCGAGATCGGCCACGCCCCCTACACCATCTTTCGACTTCGCTTCGAAGAGGAGATGAACGACAGCGCCGACAACTACCAATTCGTCGCCAACGCCTTCGACGCCCTGTACACCATCGCCTTCGCCGCCTCCGCCGAGGGATTTACGGGCCCCGACATCTCCCGAGGCCTGGCGCGACTGAGCTCGGGGCCCGAAATCCAGCCCCGATCCAGCGACATCAACCAGGCCTTCGACATCCTCGCCGACGACGGTTCCATCGACTACGTCGGCGCCTCGGGACCGATCAACTTCGACGAAAGCGGTGATCCCGAACCCCTTCCCATCGCCCTTTGGTGTTTCGAAGAGGGCCAGATCCCGGAACGAGGTCAGCTCTACGAGCCCGACTCCGGCCAATTCACCTCTCTGACCTGCGATCCGGAGTAATCCCTCTCATGCCGCTGTGCCAATTTTCCGCAACCTTTCGTCCCCCTGCGCTGGTGCTGATCGCCGCCTTCATCGCCGCAATCGCCTCGGGCTGTAGCCTCACACTGGACTTGACGCAATGCGAAAGCGACGCCGACTGCCAGGACGGCTTCATCTGCTCCGCCGACCATCTCTGCGAACCCGCAAGCGATGGGCATCGCTGCGACGACGACTCCGATTGCGAACACCTCGGCGAGGGCTGGAGCTGCTCTGGCGACGGCGAATGCCAGTCTCTGCAATGTGACGACGACTCCGACTGCATCGGCCAGATGGAGTGCAACGAGCTGGGCTATTGCCAGCAGCCCAGCGATCTCCTCGTCGCTCCCTGCGATCAGGGCGTCGGCGATCTCGACGACGACGACGCCTTTCTCATCGGCGTCCTCCTTCCCCTCTCCGGCGCCGAAGCCGGCTTCGGACAACCCCTATTCAACGCCATCAACCTGGCAAAAATGGACTTCGATTCTCTCGGCCTGGGAAGCGTCGCCGGGCGCAATATCGCCCTTTTGGCCTGCGACACTCAGGGCGACGACGCCCTGGCCCTGCAGGGAGCAGAGCACCTTCGCGACGTCGGTGTCCAGGCCGTCATCGGCCCCGACTACTCCAGCCAGACCATCGACGTCGCCACGAACGTCACCATTGCCAACGAAATGGTCCTCGTCAGCCCCTCTGCTACGGCCGCCGAGATCTCCGGGCTTCACGACGACTACGTCTGGCGCACCGTGGCCAGCGACACCGTCCAGGGACAGGCCCTGGGACAACTGGTCAATTACGCCCTCGAAGAGCGCCCTCACTACGACGGCGTCCATCCCGATCTGATCCCCGACGAGTCCTCGGTGGCCCTTCTTCGCCGTCGCGACGATCCCTACGCCCTCGGCCTTCGCGAGGCCATCACCGACCAACTGCCCCCGGACATCATCGGCTCCGAGGAGCGACTCATCGTACGTGCCTACGCCAACGAAGCCGCCGGCGATCCCCCGGACTACGCCGAAGTGGCCGCCGACCTCATCGCCACCGCCGCAGACGACGGCTTCGGCCCCGACGTCATCGTCGTCATCGGCGCCTCCGAAGCCTGGACCCTGGCCGACTTTCTCCACGACGAATTCGACAACCCTCCCCTCTTCGTCTTCGCCGACGCCGCCCGCAACACCGAGCGCGCCGCCGAGGCCTCCGACGACCTGCGCGGCCGCGTCTGGGGAACGGCGCCCCAGAACGTCGGCGACCGCGACTATACCCCCTACAATACCTTTCGCTTTCGCTATCAGGACGAATTCCAACAAGACCCCAGAGATCTCCAATTCGTGGCCAACGCCTTCGACGCCCTCTACATCATCGCCCTGGGCGCCGCCTTCGACGGCGGCGGCTTCACGGGCTTTCAGATCGCCGCCGGCATGCACCAATTGAGCGATCCCGACGGCCAGAGCTTTCATCCCAGCGCCAGCCAGGCCCAGCAGGCCCTTCAGGCCCTCGGCGCCGGACACTCCATCAACTTCCGCGGCGCCTCCGGAGAGCTGAACTTCGACCACCGCGGCGATCCCTCGACCAACCCCATCGTCCTGTGGTGCTTCGACGATGTGGGGCTTCCGGAAGCGGGAATCCTCCTCGACGAAGATCTTCAATTTCAGCCCCTGTCCTGCGGCGAAGACGAGCCTTTCCTCGAATGCGCCGAACACGACGACTGTGCTACGGGCCAGTGCTGCCATCCCGACGCCGGGACCTGCCACGACAACGAAGAGCTCCCGGGACTGGACGAAAATTGCGTTCCCCGCGACCCTTGCGTGGACGACGCAGACTGCATCAACGACGAGAACTGCA
The DNA here is from genome assembly GCA_007131755.1 of Myxococcales bacterium. Lineage (GTDB taxonomy): Bacteria > Myxococcota_A > Bradymonadia > Bradymonadales > Bradymonadaceae > SLJM01. Next base: position 4,564 of record SLPW01000397.1, read on the forward strand.
ATGAAGACGGCTATTGTGTGGACGAAGGTTTCTCCGAAGATTGACCGATTCCCTCAGACACAGGACCGAAATGAGTCCTCTCGATTCCCCCATGGAACTCATCGTCACCGGCTTTGGCCCCTTCGGAGACCATCGCTACAACCCCTCCACCGACGCTGCACGGGCGCTTGCTGACACACATCGCATCGATGCCCATTTTCTGCCCGTCACCTATACCACGGCCGCTCAATTCGCCACGGCTCACCTCCAGGCATCAAGCGGCCCCTTGCTCTTCATCCACCTCGGACTCGCCACCACCCGCGACGAGATCTGCTTTGAGCGCCTGGCCCACAACGAGCGCGACGCCACCCCGGATCAGCTCGAAGAGCGCCACCAGAGCCTCCTTCCAGACTCCCAGCCCGTCGCAGATGAACCTCATCATCGCCGCTCCACCGGACTGGACCTCCACTCCCTGGTAGATTCCTTCAACGGGCGCCGCCCCACAGATCTGCCCGTCGCCCGCGTGAGCGACCACTGCGGCTCCTACGTCTGCAACGCCCTGTACTACCACTCCCTTCGCGCCTGCGAGCAGGCCTCTCCGCGTCAAACGGACGCCCTATTTATCCACATTCCACATCTGACGCCCCCCCGCGCCCGCCGCCTGGGACGCATGTTGGGTTCGGTCTTCACCACCGCCCCGGCTCCTGTGCGTTGAAGCTCTACGACGGCACCACGTCTCGAATACATCTCCTCAACCACCGGTGGCACTCCTGGCTATGGCTTCTGGGATGCCACACCATCGACACCGTCCCCCGTTCCAACTCCAGCGGCGGCTCCACGAGGCGAATGGGAAGAAATTCGGCAAAACTCTCCGCCACGCCTCGTGCCGTGGTCAACACCATATCCGTCGTCGCCACCAGATGAGGGGCCACCATAAAATGGGGCACCACCACGGCCACTCGGCGCGACAACCCCCGCCGGCGAAGGGTGATGTCCACCACCCCCTCGTCGTCGCCGAGCGGCGACACCAGAATGTGGGGAAGCTCACAGAAGACCTTCAGATCCAGCTCTTCTCCCACCCTGGGATGGCCCCGGCGCACAACAGACACCAACTCCAGCTTGAATAGATCCCTTCTGTACAGCGAGGCCGGCACATGCTCCGGAAGGCCAAGGGTCAGCGCCAGATCGATCTCTCCTGCAGCCAATCTCTTCGTCGGAGGCTCGCTTCCCAGCTCACGGACTCGAAGATCGATCCCCGGCGCCCTCTCCTGCATCGCGTCCATCAGGGGCGGCAACAAGACAAATTGCGCGTAATCGTTCGTCGCAATCTCGAAGGACGCCCGGCTCTTCTTCGGCTCGAAGACCCCTCCCTCGGAGACCACCTCCTCAAGGCGCGTCAGCGCCTGCCTGAGCGGCTCCATCAACTCCTCGCCACGACCGGTGCGCACCATCGACCGCCCCGATCGCACCAACAACTCGTCATCGAACTCCTCTCGAAGCCGATTGAGGGCATGGCTTATCGCAGACTGACTTCGCCCCAATTGATCCGCCGCCCGGGTCACGCTCTCCTCGCGCAGCAACACATCCAGGGTCACCAATAAATTGAGGTCCATCTCCTTGAGCTTTTCCGTCATCACAAACTCCCGATCCACATCAACGCACTCGCCAACCGCCGGCAAACCTCGGAAGGACAAGCCGTTCCCGCCGTGGGGTATCCCCATCTACCCACATCATTCATACCTTCCACCAAAACTATTCATTTCACAAATACCCACACGTGTCCAATCTTCATTTCAGCCTCGCATCGCCTGTGTCATCGACACGAATGCGAGTCACGCAATTTCGCAGTTTTTCCCCAACTCATGCCCGAGAGGTACCTCATGGCCCTTAGTAAATGGAATTTCGACCCCGCTCACTCGGAAGTCAGCTTTCGCGTTCGCCACATGATGTTCTCCAAGGTCACGGGCTTCTTCCACGATTGGGAAGGAGACTTCGAATTCGACCCCGACGATCCGGCCCACACGGACGTCACCGTCGACATCGACGTCTCCAGCATCGACACCAAGAACAAAGACCGCGACCAGCACCTTCGCTCCGAGGACTTCTTCAACACCGAGACCCATCCCCATATCCACTTCGACTCCACCGGCGTCGAACAGACCGGAGAGGGCACCTTCGAGCTCCACGGCGACCTCTCTATCGCCGGCAACACCGAACCGGTGGTCCTGGACGTCGAATACCACGGCAAGGCCGTCGACCCCTGGGGCAACGACCGCGTCGGCTTCACGGCCACCACCAAGATCAACCGCAAGGACTTCGGCCTGACCTGGAACCAGGCCCTCGAGGCCGGCGGCGTCCTCGTCGGCGACAAGGTCGAGATCGAAATCCAGGCCCAGGCCACCCCGGCCGACGCCTGATCGCCACACATACAAAAGCCTCCCCGCCAAAAGCGGGGAGGCTTCCATCACCGAATACCCATTACCTGCCGTACCCCTATTACCTGCCGTACCCCTACTTCAAGAATTCCACAAAACTCTCCAACTGCTTCGCCCGGCTGGGGTGACGCAGCTTCTTGAGGGCTTTGGCCTCGATCTGGCGAATTCGCTCGCGGGTGACGTTGAAGTCCTGGCCCACCTCTTCGAGGGTGTGGTCCGACTTTCCGCCGATGCCGAATCGCATCCGGAGCACCTTCTCCTCACGCGGCGTCAGGGTGGAGAGCACCTTTCGAGTCTGGTCGGCCAGATTGGAGCCCACCACGGCCTCCGAGGGGTTCACGGCCTCCTCGTCGGCGATGAAATCTCCCAGAGAGGAGTCCTTCTCCTCGCCAATGGGTGTCTCCAGGCTGATGGGCTCCTTGGCAATCTTGAGCACCTTTCGAACCTTCTCGACGGGCATGTCCATGCGCTCGGCGATCTCGTCCGGCGTCGGCGACCGTCCCAGCGACTGCACCAGATAGCGCTCCGTTCTGGCCAACTTGTTGATGGTCTCGATCATATGGACGGGGATGCGAATCGTGCGCGCCTGGTCGGCGATGGCCCGGGTAATGGCCTGGCGAATCCACCAGGTGGCGTAGGTCGAGAATTTATAGCCGCGCTGATATTCGAATTTGTCGACGGCCTTCATCAACCCGATATTGCCTTCCTGGATCAGATCCAGAAATTGCAATCCACGGTTGGTGTATTTCTTGGCGATGGAAACCACCAGCCGGAGGTTGGCCTCCACGAGCTCGCTCTTGGCGCGCTCGGCGGTCTTCTCTCCGGCCAGCACGGCCTGATGGGTGATGCGAAGCGAATCGACGGACTCGCCGGCTTCGATCTCCACGGCTCGCATGCGGCGACGCAAGGAGCGCATCTTCTCGAAGATCTCGCCCATTCTCTGCGACGTCATCTGATGGCGAGCCAGTTTTCTCTCCGCCTCCGGATTGTCCCGTTCGATGCCCAGCATGATCTCGCGGGACTCCGCAAAGGTCACCCTGCTGAGCCGCTCCATCTTCGCGAGCTTGCTCTCCGCTTTGTCGATGCGGCGGATCAGGTTCTTGAAACGCGCCACGATCTTGTCGGTGTGCTTTTTGGTCATCCGCACATTTTTCATCACCGCGAACATCTCACGGCGATTGCTCTTGATCTGCTCGCGGATCTTCTTTCGCTCTGCCAGAGAAAGCCCGGGACGGGTGATCAACACTTCGCCCAATTCCTCGTTGGTCTCGTGGAGATGACGCACCCGATCGATCTGATTGAGGAACCACTTCTTGCGTTCCGCCTCGGTCATCTCGATGACGTTGCCCTTCTCGTCGCGCGGCAGGTCTTCCGGATCGGGGGCCTGCAACACGCTGGTGAGCTTCGTTTTTCCTCGATCCACGCGCCGGGCCATGCGGATCATCTCACGCACGCCGACGGAGGTGCTCAACACCACCGTCAGGACCGTCTTCTCACCCTCTTCGATGCGCTTGGCAATCTCCACCTCCCCTTCGCGGGTCAGCAGAGGGACCTGGCCCATCTTGCGCAGATACATCCGCACCGGGTCGTTGCCCTTGACGAATTTGTCGCTTCCCTTCTTCTTTTTCTTCTTCTGCTTCTTCGTGCGCTGAATGTCGTCGTCCGGCTCCTCCGGCGGCTCGTACTGCTCGGGCTTGTCCACCATCTGGATGCCCAACTCCACGAAGAGCATCATCACATCGTCGAGCTGCTCACTGGACAACACCCCGTCGGGAAGGGCGTCATTGACCTCGTCATAGGTCAAAAACCCCTTCTCCTTCCCCATGTCGATGAGCTTTCGAACTTCCAGACTAGTGGCTCGTGCGTTTGATTGGGCTGTCTGCATCAAACTGTCTCCTTGGTGCATGCCTCGACCACCGACCTGTGGTGTCGCGTAGGATGGACACCCCGGCGAGTATTGGGCTCGGGTCGGGCGGGCAAACTTGTACTATTCCAGGATTATTCCGCTTTCACTGGATGGACTACCGTCGAATTCTTGGGTCACACGTGTGGCCTCCTGCTCTTCATCGCGGGCGGTCTTCGATGGACTCTACGGAAACTCCTTCTCGGTCCAGCGCCTGCTTGAATTGCTCCACCTCCTTGAGCTGGCAAGTCAACTGCTCAAAGCGCTCACGATCGTTGCTAAAGTCTACATCTGCCAATTCCTGTTGGAGATAATCCGCCATTCGTTGCGCCCAGCTCTTCTTGAGCGTCAACACACAGTCGCGATACCAGCGAAGACTCTGTTCGGGAGGGTACAACTCGCCACGGTCCGGTTCGGCCAGCGCCTGACTCACCATTTCTCTAAGGGGCACCTGCTCTACAGCCTCCACCAGAAGCGAGCCATCGATCTCTCCATGCTCGCCATAGTGGTCGCGGGCGAGATTCAGCAACATCGCAAGGTCATGACTTGTCAGCAGTTTGTCAAGTTCTTCGCGAAAAAAATCCTCCAACCACTGCGGATGATCGAGCAACACGACCAATACTCCATACTCCGCGCTGGTCCACCGCGGGCCCTGGTGGACGCGCCGCAGCTCCTCTTTGACCGCCTCTCGCCTTGACGAGGGGCGCTGAATATATTTCGACACCTGTGCGGGATCGATATTCAACCGTCGCGCCGCCTCTTCGGCGTAATGACGTAGGATTGTCTCGTCGCGCACTCGGTCAAGGATCGCCCCCACCTCTTCCAGGGCCCCGATGCGCGTCTCCACCGCCGCTCCTTCGACGGGTCGCACCACTTCATCGAGGGCCCACTCCACCAGCGGCGGGGCACCTTCTATCTTCAGCCGCAGCGCCTGCTCGCCCTCTCGCCGAACGAAGGTGTCCGGGTCGTCTCCCGGCGAGAATCGAATCACCTTTGTCATCAGACCCGCAGCCTCCAGGGGCTCGAGGCATCGCAGTGTGGCCTCCTTTCCCGCCTCGTCTCCGTCGAAGGCCACCACCACCTGGCGGGCAAAGCGCTTGAGAAGGCGCGCCTGACGCTCCGTCAACGCCGTCCCCATGGGCGCCACTGCCATCGACAATCCCACGGCGTGCAGGGCAATGACGTCAAAATTTCCCTCCACCAACAGTGCGAACTCCTCCTTCTGGATGGTCCGCTTCGCGACGTCCAGGCCGTATAATTCACCGCCTTTTTTGTAAAACGCCGTCTCCGGAGAGTTGATGTATTTTGCTCCCTTATCATCCTCGGCGAGGGTCCGCCCTCCGAAAGCCAGCGTATTTCCCCACACGTCGACCACGGGAAATACCACTCGATGACGAAAGCGGTCGTAGTGGCCACCTCGATCGTTGGCCATCACCAATCCCGCCCGCTCCAACACTTGCGGGCGGTATCCCTTCGCCGTCATGTGGTTGAGCAAATTCTCCCATCCCTGCGGTGCATATCCCAGCCCAAAGGCCCGGGCCGTCTCCTCGGGAATTTCCCTCTCCTTTAGATACATCTGCGCTGCCCGCCCCTTTTCGCTCCACAGCCGGGCTTCATAGAAGGCCTTGGCCTCCTTCATGATCTCCAGATACAGCTTCTTTCCCTGCCTGCGTCGCCGCGCCTGCTTCGCCTCCCGGGGATCTTCCTCCGGGATCTCCACCCCGCAGCGCTCCGCCAGATGGCGTACGGTCTCCGGAAAGCTCCACCCCTCCAGTGCCATCAAAAACTGATAGACATTTCCCCCCTCTCCACATCCGAAGCATTTGTAGATTCCCATGCCGGGATGGACGAAGAAGCTGGGCGTATTCTCGTCGTGAAAGGGACAAAGGCCCTTGTGGTTTCTCCCCGCGCGCTTTAGCGCCACATATTGTCGCACCGTCTCCAGGATATCCGTTCTGGCCAGAACTTCCTCGATGACGGAATCAGGTATCAGACCCATATAACGACGTCTCAAAGGGATCGGAATCGATAGAAAGGCGCGCCGATTTTTCTTGGATCGACAGCGCTGTCCATCGCCACATTCTAGCAGGGCACAAACCCTTGTCAAATTTGGCGTTTTTCACTTCCCGGAGCCCTTTTGGAGACTCCGGGAATTTTGAGCGCTCTCGACCGCTCCCTCAGTCGTCGAGCCAATCATCCCACCAATTGCCATCGTCGTCGTCATCATCGTCGTCGCCGCCCCACCAGTCTCCGCCGTTGTCATCATCGTCGTCGTCTCCACCATCGGGCGCTCCGTAGCAATAGACCCCGTCCATGGACGGGATGTCGTCGACGCATTCCTCGCCGCTGCCGCAATCGTCACAGTCGTCGCAACTTTCGCATCCACGGGCGGCCCGATAATCGACGCATTGCGAGTTGAATCCGCCGGCGCATACCTGATCTCCGCCACAGCTCACACCACAGGGATCTTGCATCCCCATCCCGCAATACAGCGAATTCGTCGCTCCACTCCAGGGCATGCAGGCCACTCCATCGCTCCAGGGCGCCTCACATTCGAAATACTGTTGCATCGGGCACCCTCCGCTTCCACACTCTCCATCGGCGCAGTGTCCGAAGCCACAATCATCGCCACAACCCCCGCAGTGATCCGGATCTCGGCTGGTGTCCACGCAGTTGCCCTCACAGCGCTCGAATCCCGCACGGCAGACGCACTCTCCGTCCTGGCAGGTCTCTCCCGGACCACATTCGATGCCGCATCCCCCACAGTGATTCGGTTCCTGATCGACGTATTCGCATCGGTTATCCGAACCGCAGGCCTCGAACCCATCGGGGCAGCCACATTCTCCATCAACGCATTGTCCAAACTCGGGATCACAGCTATTTCCACACTCGCCACAGTGGGCATCATCCTGTGACAGATCCACCTCTTCTCCCTCACACTCCGTGATCGGATCCGGTTCCGGCTCGTCCTGTTGATTCGGCGGCTCGTCCTGTTGATTCGGCGGCTCGTCCTGTTGATTCGGCGGCTCGTCCGGCTCCGCAGCATCGACAAAAACCTCGGCATCCTGATCCCCGACAAACCCCTGATCGACGGACTCTCCGGCGTCTTCTTCATCCTGGTCGTCAAACTCCCAGGGGTCTCCCTCACTGGTATCGCCGGCGTCAGACGAGCAGGCTGTCATCATCAAACCCACCAACAGTGCCACAACCAGAAACCAGTGCCGCAAACGGATCCATCGGAAATCTCTCATCTCCTCTCCTCGAAATTTCGCCGAAATCCCCGCCTTCACCGATCTCGACTTCTCGCAATTTATGGTGCACATCTCCTTTTCGCTGCCGGCAATGGTAGTTAATCCATTGCGTTAGCGCAAAGGAGACTATCGTACCGGACACTTGACCCCAGGTTCGCTCAACGCTGCCCCTGGAAACATTCTTGCAGTTCGGCGGCGCGGAATTCGCGGAGACGCCGAGGGCTGAACGCGGCATCGCTGAGGGCTGAACGCGGCATCGCTGAGGGCTGAACGCGGCATCGCTGGACGCGAACGCGCGA
>SLPW01000081.1 GCA_007131755.1 Myxococcales bacterium
CCGTGGTCAGCGGGCGGGGGCTCGACGATGTGCGCCATCGGCTGGGAGCGCGGGGGATCTATTATGCCGGAAGCCACGGAATGGAGATTCGAGATCCGAAGGGAGACGTGCACGAATTCGAGGCGTTGAGGGGGTTGCTTCCGGAGTTGGATCGGCAGGAGGAGTGGCTTCGCCGCATCTTTGCCGATGTCGATGGCGTCGAGGTGGAGCGGAAGCGCTACGGCATTGCCGTTCATTATCGGCGAAATCCACAGGCTCGACAGATGGTGGAATCACGGCTCGAAGAGGCGGCACGGAGAGGTGGAACGCGATTGAAGACGACGTCGGGGAAGATGGTACGGGAGGTTCAGCCGGACGTGAATCTGGACAAGGGGACGGCGCTTCGCTACATCGGCGAACGTATTGACCCAGAAGGGCGGCGGCGCCCAATGTATATAGGAGACGATCGCACCGACGAGGACGCATTCGCCGTCATCGGTGACAAGGGTGTATGCATTCTGGTCGGTGACGAGCCTCGTGAGACGTTGGCCCATTACGGGCTGCGAAATCCGGCGGCGGTGTGCACATTTTTGGAGAAGTTGGCCGCTCGCCTCGACGAAAAATGACGGAGCAGTGATTTATGAAGATTGGGATTTTGACAGGTGGTGGTGATTGTCCGGGTCTGAACGCCGTAATTCGAGCGGTGGCGAAGAGTCTGATCTTACAATGTGATGCGGAGGTGATCGGATTTCGCGAGGGATTTTTGGGGATGATCGAAAAGAAGTATCTGCCCCTGGAGTACCGTGACGTCAGTGGAATCCTGACCGCGGGGGGGACGATTCTGGGGACCCACAATCGGGCCAATCCCTTCGAATACTTCGGCGCCGGGGGAGAAGACGTCTCCGATCGGGTGGTGAAAAATTGCCAGGAGTTGGGACTGGATGGAGTGGTGGCCATCGGGGGGGACGGGACGATGACCATCGCTCACCGGCTCCAGAAGAAGGGGGTGCGCTTCGTGGGGGTGCCGAAGACGATCGACAATGATCTGATGCATACGGAGAGGACCTTCGGTTTCGATACGGCGGTAGCCATCGCCACGGATGCCGTCGATCGGCTGCAGACCACCGGCCAGAGTCATGGGAGGGTGATGATCCTGGAGACCATGGGCCGCTATGCGGGATGGATCGCCCTGCACGCCGGCGTAGCCGGGGGGGCGGACGTGATCTTGATCCCCGAGATTCCCTACGAGATCGAAGAGGTGGTCCGGGCCTGTAAGAAACGGGAGAAGCGCCAGAATTTCACGATCATCGTCGTCGGCGAGGGCGCCAAGCCCCGGGGGGGGGAGCAGACGGTGCGAGAGACTATCGAAGACAGCCCGGACCCGGTGCGCCTGGGGGGAATCGGGAACGTCTTGGCCGAGCAGCTCAAGCCCCATCTGGACAGTGAAATTCGGACTACCGTATTGGGCCACATCCAGCGAGGTGGTTCGCCGACGGCCTTCGATCGGATTCTGTCGACCAATTTCGGCATTTATGCCGCCTCGCTGGTGGCACAGGAGAGATTCGGAGAGATGGTGGCGTTGAAGGACGGAGCGTTGACGAGTATCGAATTGGAGCAGGTGGCCGATAAGACGCGCTATGTTCCGGTGGACTCCTTGATGGTACGGGCGGCGGTGGCGGTGGGGACGTCTTTGGGGCGAAGTGACCTGGATATCGAATTGACGGAGCCCGTAGATGGGTTGACGATCTAGATCGTTGACGGCGCGTTATCTGTGGAGATTGCCTTGCGCTCAAAGAGGGAGCGCCGATTTGTAGCCGAGGAAGACCGTTATGTTGCGCATCATCATTTTCGTCCTGGTCGTGGTAGTTATCTGGGGGGGAGCCCATCTATACATCGCCCGGAGGCTGGCGGCACCGCATCATTGGAAGACGCGGCGGTGGATTTACGTGTTGTTCGCGGCGCATTTTGCGCTGTATCCGGTGGCTCAGGGGTTGCAGCAATTCCAGGTGGAGGGAGGGGTGACGACGGTGATGCAATGGGCGGCCTATATCGGGATGGGTTCGTTTACCTTCTTGTGGGTATTGATCGTGCTGCGCGATCTGGGATGGCTGGGGTTTTTGGGGGTGGAGAAGTTGGTGGGAGAGGCGGATGAAAAATTACTGGACGACGATCGGCGCCAATTTTTGACGGCCGGCCTGAATCTGGGGGCTCTGGGCGCGACGGGGTTGGCCACCGGGTGGGGGATGTATCAAGCACGTCGTTTGCCCGATGTCGTCGATGTGGCTGTGCCGTTTGAGGACCTGCCCGAGGATCTGGACGGCTTTCGCATCGTGCAGTTGTCGGACATCCACGTGGGGCCCACGATTCGACGTCCCACCATCGAGGCCATCGTGGAAAGGGTCAATGCACTAAAGCCCGATCTGGTGGCCATTACCGGAGATCTGGTGGACGGTTTTATCGACCAGTTGTGGCACGACGCCGAGCCGCTGCTGAATCTGGAGTCACGGTATGGAACGTATTATGTGACGGGCAATCACGAGTATTATTGGGATGCCCTGAATTGGTGCGAGAGGTTGGCCGACGAGGGGATCCAGGTGTTGACCAACGAGCACCAGGTGGTGAAACACGGAAGTGGGCGGATCTTGATGGCCGGGTGTACGGACTATACGGCGGGGCGCTACATCCCGGAGCACGAGTCGGATCCGAAGGGAGCTCGGGAAGGAGCGCCGGACCACGACGTCAGTATCTTGCTCGCCCATCAACCGCCGAGCATCCACGAGGCCGCCGACGCGGGATACGATCTGCAGTTGTCGGGCCACACCCACGGAGGGCAGTTCTGGCCCTGGATCTACGTGGTGGGTCGGGTCCACCCCTTCGCGACGGGTCTGAACCGCCAGGACGATACCTGGATCTATGTCAGCCGAGGAACGGGCTATTGGGGTCCGCCGATGCGCATCGGCGCCCCTTCGGAGATCACGCTGATCACGCTTCGACGAGGGGAAGAAGCGGACGCCCACAAGATTCGCCGCGATGGCGAGGAACTCGCCTAAAGCAGATTCGTAGGTAGGATTTTAGTGTGCGATATCACGACCCCGGACTCCCTCGCTACGCTCGGTCGGCCAGGGCTACGTAAGAAGCAATGTGCGTTTGGTGGGGGGATAGGGGTTAGGATCTTCGCAGGGCCGCGGCCTCGATATCGTGGACGGCGCCGTAGTAGTCGCAGTCGACGTGGAGAGTGTCGTCGTCGGCGATGAGTTCTTCGATA
>SLPW01000075.1 GCA_007131755.1 Myxococcales bacterium
CTCCCCTCGACGTCCACCCCGGACCGCTGGAACAGACGACGCGTAGAGGTTGGTCAGGCAAAGGACTCGCCACCCCATCTCCACCTCCCGGGCGCACCACCACCGCCGATCTACGCCGGGCCTATGCCGACGGTGAGCTGACCCCTGTGGAAGTCCTGTCCTCCATCCGGCGACGAATCGAGGACGAGGACTTCGGCGAGTCCCTCTTCAGTCCCTTCCGCTCTCTGGACTTCGAGCGCGCTGAAGAGGAGGCGCAGCGAAGCGCCCTGCGCTATCAGGAGGGCAAGCCTGTGGGCCCCCTCGATGGGATCCCGCTGCCCATCAAAGACCAACATCAGATGAAAGGGCTTCCCACGAGCTGCGGCACCTCCTATCTCGACCGTCCGGCCTCTGAGGACGCTCACCTCATCGAGGTGCTTCGCGACTCCGGTGCCCTGCTTTACGCAAAGACCCGCACCACCGAATGGGGGATGGATCCCTGCGGCTTTTGCTCTCATCAGTCCATGCCCCGCAACGCCTACAGCCGTGTCCACGGCGCCGGCGGCTCGTCGACCGGTGCCGGCGTCGCCGTCGCCCTGGGACTGGCCCCCGTGGCCACCGGCTCCGACGGAGGGGGCTCGATCCGCATCCCCGCCGGCTTAAACGGCGTCTTCGGCATCAAGCCCACTTACGGTCGCATCGGTCGCTCGGGAGATCTCTTCGGGGACAGCACCGTCTCTGCATCGGGTCCTCTGGGCAGCTCCACCGCCGACCTGGTAGAGCTTCTGGCCGTCGCCGCCTGTGCCGAGGACAGCGCCGATCCCGTTCGTCGCTGGGGTCCGCGCCAACGCGACCTGGCCGACCGGTGGCGCCGAGCCCTGGGACGCGGCGTCGACGGTTGTCGTATCGGCATCCCCCGGGGTGAGTGGAATGAGTTGGACGCATCACTTCAGCGCCCGATGCTCGACGCTCTGCGACAACTTGAAGCCGACGGCGCCGAACTGGTGGATCTCGATCTCCCCATCCTCTCCTATGCTCCCGCCGTGGGGATGCTGACCATCGGCCTGGAGACACTGGGAAACCTCGAGGATATCTATGCCACAAAGGCAGATCATTTCGGCGACACCCTTCGCACCACCCTGTCGTTATTGAGTACCGTGGACGCCACCGAATATCTACGCGCACGGCGTACCCGGGCAGCCATCAAGAAAGCGCTTCGCGACGCCCTGGATACGGTGGATATCATCGCCCTTCCCACCACGTTGACCACCGCACCGGACTACCCCCCACAGCTCGATCGCACCCCCATAATGGACGAGGAAGCCCTGAAGGCTATGACCCGCTTCACCTTCCTCGCCAATATCACCGGCCTTCCCGCCGGCAGCGTCCCCGTCACTCTCCACGACGGACTCCCCCTGGGCCTTCAATTCGTCGGCGGCTCCTTCGACGAGGCCTCGCTTTTCGCCGTGATGGCTCACGCTGAACGACAGCAATGGACTCACCTTTCGCCCGCTCCCGACTACCGATCTCCCCTTTGACATAAGGCTTTTTCTCCGGACTCCAACTCATGAGCACCACCTCGGGAGGACACCTCCCGACCTTTCCGCGTCGCCCACTCTTCGACACCCTCGAAAAGGCCACGGGACGAAGTTACCACAGCTATGTGTCCGATCCCTTTGCGGACGCCCTTCGCCATCGCTTGAAGTCCTGCGATATCGACGACGTCGACTCCTATCTCGATCGCCTGGCCCGCGATCGCGACGAGGCCCTGGCGTTGGAGCGACGAGCCCTCGTCGGAGTGACACATTTTTTTCGCAACCCCCGAGCCTTCGAAGCCCTGGGAGAGCGGCTCCTCGAAAAGATGGCTCGCCATGACGACCGGGACGCACCACTTCGCATCTGGGTCCCCGCCTGCTCCACAGGCCAGGAGGCCTATTCGCTGGCCATACTCCTCCACACCATACTCCCCTTCGACACCGGACTGCCGCCACTGCGCATCGTGGGAAGTGATATTAACGCCGAGGCCATCGAATTTGCCCGGCGCGCCCGCTTTGATTCCCGTCAGATGCGCGGCCTCGATGATGAGCACCGCGAGAATTTCTTCTTCCAATCCGATGACCACTACGAGCCTCTTCCCCTCCTTCGCAATTCCATCTGGTTTACGATCCACGACCTTCTGGAGCCGTCGCCCTTCCGAGAGCTGGACCTGATCAGTTGCCGCAATCTTCTGATTTATCTTCGTCCCGACTTCCAATCTCGAGTCCTTGAATCCTTCGCCGAACGCCTGCGCCCCGGAGGACTCCTCTTTCTCGGTGCCAGCGAGACGACCGCCACAAATTGTGCCAATTTTACCCTTCTGGACTCGGACCACCGCATCTACGCCGCGACCTGATCGCCTCGTCTGGCGTTTCCTGAGGAGCGCGGGCGCTGTACGCTGAGCGCTGGTTGCGGAACACAGAACGCGGGACACGGGTTCGCTGAGGGCTGCACGCCGTACACTGTACGCAGGACGCTGAAGAGTTCTGCGGAAGGGACGCTGATCCGCGGCGCAGGATGCCGGCGGTTTGTGCTAATTTCGACGTGTCTGGCTCGCTGGAGGGGGCGATGGACTGCATGACGCAGGCCGACGCCGGTTCGATTCCAGCCTCGAACCTCGCAGGAGTTTTCAGCGCTACGGCGTGGTACCGTGTGCTCTTTCGCGCGTTCGCGTCCAGCGGTGCCACGTTCAGCCCTCAGCGATGCTGCGTTCAGCCCTCGGCGATCTCAGGTTCCGCCCTCGGCGTCTCCGCGAATTCCGCGCCGCCGAACTGCAAGAATATTTCCAGGGGCAGCGTTGAGCGAACCTGCCGATCACACAGCTCCATTCGTTTTTTCGTTGTCATTTACGCGCCGATGGTTTAGCTTGGCCTCTCACGTAAATTTACCCCTTCGTTCTCACGACGTTAGAGGAGCGGGACTTTACATCAATACGGTCTTTCACCGTATCGCTTCTGCCATCGGTGCTGCCCATGAATCGAGTCGACGAGAGTCTCTATGAATCGATCTCACGCGAACTACGTGAACGTGCGGAGTCCGTGCTGAACGAGGCAAATGTTGCGCATCACGACGGCGATCTGACGCCGACGGAGATGGTACGCGAATTGCGCCTGCAGCGCATCGAGTTGGAATTACAAAATAAGGAGCTTCGGCGCTATCGAGACGAACTCGAGGTGAGCAAAAAACAGTATTCCGACCTTTATTTTCACGCCCCCGTAGGCCA
>SLPW01000381.1 GCA_007131755.1 Myxococcales bacterium
CAACATCTTGATGATCGGCCCCCCCGGCTCCGGAAAGAGCATGCTCGCAAGGCGCATCCCCACGATCTTACCTCCCATGACCTTCGAGGAGGCCCTGGAGACCACTCGCATCTACAGCGTCACGGGCCATCTCAAAGACCGGGGACTGATGCAGCAGCGCCCCTTTCGCGCCCCTCACCACACCATCAGCGACGTCGGGCTCGCCGGCGGCGGCTCCGGCGTACCCCGCCCCGGCGAGCTGAGCCTCGCCCACAATGGCGTCTTATTTCTGGACGAGGTCCCCGAATTTCGCCGCTCCTCACTGGAGGTATTGCGCCAGCCCCTTGAGAACGGCGCCGTCACTCTGACCCGCAGCATGCTCAGCGTCACCTACCCGGCCTCCATCATGCTCGTCACGGCAATGAATCCCTGCCGTTGCGGCCACTTCGGCGGCCCCGACGACCGCTGCCAGTGCAGCATCGACGACGTGCGCCGCTACCGAAATCGCCTCTCCGGTCCCCTGCTGGACCGCATCGATATCCACGTCGACGTCCCCGCCGTTCCCTATGCGGAAATTCGCAAAGCCGAGCGCGGCGAGTCCTCCGAGACCGTGCGAACCCGCGTTCGCAGGGCACGACGATTACAGAGCGAGCGCTTCGAAGACTCCTCAGTCCACGCCAACAGCCAGATGAACACCGATCTGCTGCGCGCCCACTGCGATATCGACGAGGCCAGCCACCGCCTGCTGGAGTCGGCGGTGGACCGCTTCGGCTTCAGCGCCCGAAGCTGCGACCGCATCCTCAAGGTCGCCCGCACCATCGCCGACCTCGCCGGCTGCGACGACATCGCCACCGAACACGTCGCCGAGGCCATCCAATATCGCAACCTGGATCGCCAGCAGTCCAAGCTCAACCGGCTCGCCGGTTAAGGCGCTCCCCCCTGATATCCCGATTCACCCCCTACAAAAAATCCGGTCTCCGGATTCGCTGCGTCCCCGTCCACCCGTCGTCGAAGCCTGTGTCGAAGACGAGCCTCATTCCGATATTGCGAGACCGGGTATCCACGGGAACGCGGCGGGTGCTGGCCAATCGGCATGCCTTCTCGCTGCGGTTCCACGCCCCCCCGCGAATGGGCACCCTCCCCTCGTCGTCCTCTCCCTCGCACCACTCGTGGACTCCTCCGCTCAAGTCGCGGATCCCATATGGCGAGACGTCGTCGACGAACATGCCCACCGGCTCCGGCCAGATCAGATCCGGTCTCGACTGCTGCATCTTGCAGAACGTGGCGTCGAATCGATTTCCCCAGGAAAAGAGGCGTCCATCGACGCCGCGACCGGCCTTCTCCCATTCGTCTTCCGTGGGCAACCGATAGTTTCGTCCCTCGCGGTCGGAGCGCCACCGGCAATATTGTCGCCCTTCGTCGATGGTGATCCCCACTACGGGGAGTTCCCACAGTCCCTCACTCACCTCGGCCTCTCCGTCCTCGCGCTGACGATCCGAATAATTGGGTGCCGGCTTCCAACGCCCCATTCTCTCGTCAAATCGAACCAACAGGCCCTCTCCGCTGGCCCTGCGCGGGGCGCACTCCTGGGCCTTCTGACGAGGCAAGGCGTCCAGAAACTCCAGATACTCCCGAAAGGTCACCGGGAATTTGGCGCAGAAGAACGACGCAACTTCGATTCGCCGTCGCGTTCGGGGATTCATCGCCTTTGGATCGCCGCCCACAAAGCATGGGCCACCGGGGACAAAGGCGAAGTCCGTCGGCAGATCCTCCCGCATGGGAAGGGAAATTCTGATATCCACAGCCTCTCCACGCCGCGCATAGACCGGGGCCCGCACCGTGGCGTGACCGCTGGCTTGCAGCACCATCAGATAACTCCCCACCTCCAGCTCGGAGACGACCAGCGGTGTCCGACCCAACTTCTTTTCGTCCATTACCACCAGGCGGCGGTCCAACTCTTCGAGGGGAAAGAGGACTGCCGATGCCCCGGGAGGGCGCGTCCTTAGACGGAGCTCCACCTGGCGCGACAGTCGCCGCACAAAACTCTCCTCGCCGACCTCGCGCAACAAAGCCCCGAAATAGATCTGCTCGAAGTCGTCGCCGGCGCGCTCTGCCTCGCAATACCGCTCCCAGTACAGCTCTGCCAGTTCGCGGCGGGCCGCATCGCATTTGGGATCGTTGGCCAGCGCCTTCTGAAAGCCCGTCACCGCTTCTCCGAAGGCCTGCGCACGATCGACCACCAGCTCGGCTCGCTCATCCTCGAGGCTCCACAACTTGCGCTTTTCCTCGATGGGATCCCAGGGGTCGAGAGTGGAACTCAACTCGTCGATCTCATCGGTCAACTTCGCGATCCTCGCCATATCATCGAGGTACCGCTCCACCGATCGCCTTCCCTCCTCGAGGCGCAATTTGGCCCGACGAGGAAGAACCCCGGCCATGAACTCCTCCAGGGACTCCAAGAATTTATTGACCGTGGCGTAGCGTTCAGACTTGTCGCGCTCCATTGCCCTCAGGCAAATCTTCTCCAGGTCTTCAGGTACTTCCCACAGATCGTGACTACTACGCGCGTAGGGGCGCACCAGCTCGCTCTCCAGAACGCTCCACATCGTCTCCACCGGGCTCTTTCCGCCGAAGGGGGTCTGCAGCGTCAAAATCTCGTATAATATCGTTCCCAGGGCATATACTTCGCTCTGCTCGTCTACCTCATCGTGCCGGCCCCGGACCTGCTCCGGCGCCATATAGGCCGGCGTCCCCAGGGTCTGACCCTCCTCTACGATATCGTCGCCTCGCTCCGATAACTCCGTGCTCACTCCATCTCCCATCACCTTTGCAAGTCCCCAATCCGTAACCAGCACCTCACCGAACTCTCCCAGCATGATATTTCCCGGCTTTAGATCGCGGTGAATCACCCCTCGGGCGTGGGCATAATCCATGGCCTGTGCGACCTGTTTGAGCACATCAATCAGACGCAACAGAGTATACTCCTCCACATAGGCCTTCTGTCGTCCCCTCAGACCGGCCAGGACGTCTTTCAATGAATCGTGATCGATATACAACATCGTGTAGTACAGCGAGCCGTCCTCTCGCTTACCCATATCGTAGACGGGCATGATATTGGGATGCTCGAGCTGACAGGTGACCTGGGCCTCTGCCAGAAAGCGACGAAATAATCTCTCCTCATCGTCCCCATCGGGTCTTGCATGGATCTTCATCGCCACCCGGCGCTTCAAGACCCGGTCGCGTGCCTCCACGACTCGACCGCCTCCGCCCCGTCCCAACTCCGCGCCCAGAATATATCGCTGCTTATCGTCGAGTGAGTCCTCGTCCACTGACGGTCGCGTGTATACCGAGGTCTGATCGACGTTCTGAATGTCATCGATGAACATATTCTCTGCGGTCGAACTCTCCGTGGCCAGCATGTCGATGGTGGCCGTCGAAACCTCCACGAAATCTCGTACCGGCGACCCTCCGAGGGTCATGTCCATCGTCGCCGGCTCCGTATCCAGATTTCCCAGGCCGACTCGATGAACCCGCCGCTCAGCATCTGGTGGATGCTTCCTGGTCTTCCCCTCACCCGAGCGATGGAGAGTCCCCTGCGCGAAGGGCGGTTCTGGTTCCGTATTCTCCTCCAGATCCTGCCCTTTTTCTACCCCCTCGGCTTGAGCCCCGATCTCGTCGAGCAGTTCTTCGAACTGGTCGTCCGTGAGCCATCCTGCCCTGGTCCACATCTGCAACGGAACCTCTTCGCCAGCCGCCATCCTGGCTCCCAGCTCGCTCAGTACCTGGCTGACGGAATCGAAATCGAGCATCCTCGACTTCAACGCAAGACGTGCAATCCGGTGATGCGTACTCCAATTCACCTCGCGACCTCTCCTTTTCCTCATGGCTCTACATCAATTATCATATCCCCTCTTCGCCATTTCGCGAAATAATCCTCGCTCCCCGGCTTCGGGGAGCCTGCGGAGCAACTTCGATCGGGCTGCTTGCCGCGACTCCGCGTCGCTCCGCTTACCCCGGATTAAGCGTCCAGAGGATTTTAGTGTACGACATCACGACCCCGGACTCCCTCGCTACGCTCGGTCGGCCAGGGCTACGTAAGAAGCAATGTGCGTTCGCCGCATACCTCCGCATCTCCGTCTGCTTCTTTCTTAGCCCCGGCCGACTGTTGTTCAAGGAGTCCGGGGTCACGGTCCTCGCAACGGAGAACCATTGACTTTCCCTTGCGCTGAAGTATCTTGAGCCTTCGGATCGCACATCAAGTGCACGTGACTTCAAATTTTGCACGCTGATCGACGAACCTCTTCCCCGAAGCGACTTACCATTACGATGAGGAGAGCCCCCATGATGAAGCGTCTGATCACCCGCGTACTCGCCATCAGTTGTATCAGCTCCCTGCTGGTCTTATCCGTTGCCTGCAGCAGCTCTGAGCCGGTACCTGACGAACAAATCACCGAAGACGACCTGCAAGCTGAGGAGCAACGGGTGGTCATCTACAATTTCCGGTTCAACCCCAACTCCGTGGACCTGCCGTTGGGAAGCACCGTGATCTTCGAGAATCAAGACCCAGAGGCTCACAACATCAATATTCCCGCCCTCAATGTCGACCAGAACCTCCAACCTGGTCAGACCTGGGAGCTGACTCTCGATACGGTTGGGGACTTCGCCGTAGGAAATCGTTTCAGCGACGGCATGATGCTCGATCTCTACGTGCGTGACTGATTCTACACCTCGTTCTGACGTATCACAGGCCCATCGCATCCACGCGGTGGGCTTCTTTTTTCGGGACCCGGCATGCTGGAAGAACCCTCGTCTGCGGTCGTCCACTTCTATCGCGCCATCGTCATGCATGCCGACGTCTGGCGCGAGCGCCTCGACGCCACCACCAACTGGGCGGTGGTGATCACCATCGGCGTCGTCTCCTTTGCCTTCAGTCGACCCGAGACCCCGCCCTATGTTCTGCTCTTTCTCATCGCCGCGAGCTGGCTCTTCTTGATCATGGAGAGCCGACGCTACCAGATCTACGATCTATGGCGCCGCCGCATCCGCAGCATCAATCAATATATCATCGCACCGAGCATCGCCCCCGAAGAGGCCCCTGAAGAAGAAGAAATCCAACGCGGGCTCTCCGCCCTGGCCCGCGACCTGGGCCGTGCCGTGCCTCACCTGCCCTTCGTGGACGCCGTGGGATACCGCATTCGCCGAAACTACGGCTTTATCTTTTTATTCGCCGTCGGTGCCTGGGTCCTCAAGCTCATCCTCCACCCGGAGGAAGCGGCCAGCCTCGCCGAAGTCGTCGCTCGCGCAGAGCTGGCCGCCATCCCCGGCGCCGTGGTGCTTACCATCGTCGGCATCCTCTCACTTGTCGTCCTCTTTCTGGGACTGCGCGCCCCTTCGGAACAAATGATAAGCTGGCGCCGCATCCCCTCTCCCCTTAGCCGCCTGCGCCAGGGCGCCATCTTCTCCGATAAATTGCGCGAATACGAGGCTGCCGACTCCTACGAACGCCCCGGCCCCAGCGCTGCCCACTCCCTCGAGGAGTTTTTCTCCTCCGCCGAAGTCGAAGTCACTTCCGACGACGAGCATACAGACGAGCCGCGCGATGACGACGCTGTGAAAAAAGACACCAAAAAAGGCCCTCCCCCCGACGACACACCGCCGGACGAAGAGCCTTCATAATCGGGTCCGTCCTCCCGGACGAGCAATGAACGTCTTCCATTCCTCGCCACAAACCCATTACCCATTACCCATTACCTATTTTACCCATTACCCATTACCTATTTTACCCATTACCTATTCTTCTAATTCTTCGGCCCACCTTCGGCGCAACTCGGCCACCGAATCGCGCAATTGTTCAAACCCCTCGGCCACCCATAATACGGGCTGGTAGATGTCGATTCGAAAGGGGGTCGAGATCACCTCGTCCAGATCGAAGGGGCGGATCTCAGGACCGCCGATGAAGACGTTGTCCGCCTCTCCAAAGGACGACATATGTCCGGAGCCATACAACTTCACCTCTTCGTCTTCCTCCACCAAACCGAACTCCACTGTATACCACCACAGCCGGCCCAGGGCGTCGAATTTGTCCTGATCCTCGAGCTCCGTGGCCAATTGACCATATTCTTGGACGAAGTCTGCAAAGACCGGATCGGTATGCATCGGCACGTGGCCGAAGACATCATGGAAGATATCGGGCTCCTGAATATACTCCAGGCTATCCTGCGAGCGCACCTCCAGCGTCGATGGAAACTCGCGGCGGGCCATGGAGCCGAAGAACATCTCCGCCGGAATAAACCCATCCACGGCCCTCACCGTCCACCCCGTCAACGGTTCCAACCTCTCGTTGAGCTCGTCGAATAGGGGAATCCTGTCCAGCGGCATATCCAGCTTCTCCAGCCCCTGAAGCCAGGCCTTGCTGGCTGTCTTCGGAAGCTTCTCCATACGTCGCTGACACAAGATCTTCCAGGTCTCGTTTTCTTCCTCCCTATAGGTCTTTCCCTCATGGGAGATAAATCCGGCACCCTCCATTTTGAGGGCTTCGTGATTTTTTCCCGAACTCTCCTTCGGTGCCACTTCCATAGCGCCTCCTCCTTAGTCGAATATTCACCAATGAACTTCGTCCAGTGCGACCTCTTCGGCCCGGGGCCGATGTTCAAGAATCCATCTGATCGTCTCTACTCTTTGTACCTAAGGAGACGAGCTTTGTTCAACCTACTGCTCTTCTTCGTCCTGCGCCTCGTCTTCTTCGGCCACCTCCGGTTGAGGACCATCGCTCACCCAGGGGGGGGAAAGCACGGGAGCCCGCTCACGGGTCTGGCGTGAGCGCTGCAATTCAATCTCCTCCACCAACAGCGCCGGGGCCACCGTGGACACGGGAACTCGCCCGCTCTCGGCACCGCAAAATCCGTTGAATACCCCGATCTCGTTGCCCGCCGCCATCACCTCGTTTATGGCCGACAGCGGCGTACCTACCATCTCCACGCCTCGCACCAGCGTCTCCTCACCGGTCTCGGCATCGATCTTGTACATCAGCCGGGGGACGCCCTTGAAGGCCTGGTAGCCGAAGCCCATCGTATTCGTCGATCCCCCGGTGACGTCGCGGATCAACAACCCGTAGGGTTTGTCCTGTCGCCGTGCCTCCTCCATCAACTTCTCTCGAAGCTCCTCACGAGAGTAGGTGTGGTCCTCGGAGGCTTCGATCACGAAATTGGCCATCCGTCCGCGAGGGATATTGACCCCCTGGGCGCGGCCGTGACCGGTGCTGTTTTCGAAGTCTTCTATGGGGGTACGACTCATCAAAAACCCCTCCAACACCCCATCTTTGACCAGATCTGCCCGCCGGGCCGCCACCCCCTCGTCGTCGAAGCGGTAGTGGCCGTTGAGCTGGACCCCTTCGAACTCCTCCAGGGTCGGATCGTCGTAGATCGACAAGAACTCGGGCATGATCCGCGAGCCCACATGGCCGGCGAAGGTGCGCCCTTCGGACTCGTCGAGCTGTCGTTCTCCCTCCAGACGGTGGCCCACGGCCTCGTGAAACAACACCCCCGCCGCCTCGGGGTACAGAATCGCCGGACCCGTATAGGGATCGAGCCTCGGCGCGTGGCGCAACGCCAGTAGATCCTCGACCATCTCGTCCACCGCCTCGCGCACCGTCTTTTCGTCGGGCAACTTGTCGGCGTCCAGGGCATAGAAGATGCGGCTGTTGTCGAGCAACATCCCGTCGTCGGCCCTTGAGAACGCCCGGGCATGCACGGAGTAGATGGTGAACTCGTCGATGATGTCCGTCCCCTCCGAATTCGTCAGATAGCGCACCACCCTGCGGGCCGTGACCTCCATCTGGGCGTCCATCAACTCCTCGTTTTCACGCATTTCGCCCGTAATATCGCGCACCATGGAGCGCCACTGAGCCTGGTTGAGGTTCAGCGGGCGAGCCTGCCCGCGGTATTCTTGTGGATCTTCTCGCGAGAAGCTGGGGGCCTTCATCTCCTCGTCGGCGCTGTAGACGGCTCCACCGCGCTTGGTCTGATATTCACTGAGCGCTTCCTTGTAGGTCTCGTCCGACAACAGCCACAGCGCCCCGCGAAGGGCGTCGATATCACTGTCGATGGGCAACGTCCGATCGGCGCGAAAATCTCCGAACCGAAAGCTATAAGCTTCCACGTTTGCGAAGTTATCGAAGTCGTATCCCCCCACCCGAGTCTCCACGTAGGCATAGCGCTGACGGTTGTGATTCTCCGCCGTAATCGCCCCATAGCGCGCCGACAGATTGTAGCTCTCCTCGTCTCGCACGTGATACATCATAAAATAGGGCAACTCGTAGCCGTCGATTCGCAGCTCATTCATCGACCGCTCCAACTCCTGGCGAAGCGCCGTGGCCACCTCTTCGCGCTCCTCCTCGGTGGCCACCATCAATTGCTCTTCCAGATCCGGCGCCGGCGGCGTGGCCGCACATCCCATCATGGCCACCCACAGACCAGCCACCAGTCGGGGATCGAGCGCTCTTCCCAGCCTACTCTTCATTCTTTCATCCTTTCTTCGCCAGTGCTGTCAGTGCTGTCCTTCTCCCCAGATCAACCCTCAATTCGTCGATCCTCATTCCGTCAGTGAACCCGAAAGAACTCCTCGATGGTGCTGGGATCGCTGTCTCGAACCTCGCGAATCAACTCCGCCGTCCACTGCCCTCCTCCCACGCGAGCCTCTTCATAGCCCCACTGTCCGACCAGCTCCGGCTCCTGACCGTCAAAGCGCAACTGGAAATAGCCCTGCCCGCTTGCGCCCCGCACCGCTGCTGTGCGATCGCCTGGTTCATCCCAGGAAAAAAGCAGCAGATTCCCCTCCACTCTTCCCTCCAAAGTGCCCCCGCGGCGATGGCCGTAGACTCCTTCGACCCGGTCTCCATCCTGGCGCAAATACAGGTGCTCAAACTGAGGGGAGTACCACATTCCGCTAAAGGACATGCCCTGCGGCATGGGCTGCGGATCCGGGACGGACTCCCCGGAGGAACAAGCCGCCACCAATAGCACCAAACACGCTACGATCGCTGTCCACCGCACCGTGACTGTCTTCATCATTTGCTGACTCATCTTCATCCTCTGCCTGCTCGGTTCTTCGTTGGCACTCCTACTTCTATCACCACCGTGGCTCGATCGAAACCCTGCGCTGATCACTGTGTCCATTGGCTCTGCAACACCTCACGGGTCGCCACATCCGCTCTTTCCATCAGCCCACGCAAGATCCCCGAGACGCGCTCGTTCTCCAACAACAATTCCCACTCCCGGGGGTCGAGATAACTGATGCGCCGCCCTTTTTGCTCCGAAAATACGAGCTTTACCGTCACCTGGTCCTCTCTACGCTCCACCGTCTCCAGATCCACTTTGTCCCCTTCCCCCAGGGCCAGCAGATCCTCCTCCAGGCTTCGCAGGTGGCGATAAAGGCGCATCGCCCGCTTGACCTGCGGATCTTCGTAGGCCTCGAAGTTGCGGTTTCGGCTAAATTGCACGTCGTCGTCGCGCAACAGCCGGCGCACGATGCGGTAGGTCAGATCCATTGTTGCGTCGTCCACGACAGTCCGTGGCAGAAGGCTCGTTGTCGGACGTCCATGCCGCCCGGGGGCCTTTGTACCATTGCCCGGCATTCGCCCGGGATCAGGCCCACACGTAGATCTCGTCGAGTCCGTTGGAGGCTCGAAATCGCTCCAGTCGCTCCAGCAGCTCATCGGTGATGATCATATCCCTCGGGGCCACGGGAATTCCCTGCGCCGTCTCCAACGGCCTGGCGAGCACCATCCCCGACTTCAACTCCTCGAAGGATACCACGATCTGCTGTTTTTTCGACCTCCCCAACTCCCGGCTCATCATCTCGCGAAATCTCGCTACCAGCGTCGGGTCGAAACGACGCCCCTTTTCCCCCTCGACGGCCCGCAACCCTCGAGACAATAGCTCTTCGCCCTTGCCCTTTTGTCCGTGACGACGCTGATGAGCCGTACGCACCTGCTCGAAGGCACTGCAGATCGCCAACACCTGGCATCCCGTCACGAAGGGTTCGACGTTCCTCTCATTTCCGAGCCCCAGATCCGATCGATCGGCCTGAAACTCCGGGTCGTCGTAGCGACGCAGATAATGAAGGATAAATCGTCCCGCCTCTTCCAGCGCCGGCACATGACAGATCGCCTGTTGACCCAGCAGGGGATGAAAATCCCAGGTCGCCTCTTCGACGGCGTCGAATTGATCCACCGACTTCTGGACCATCGCCGGCGGAGCGTTGATCAATCCGATCCAGTGCAACAGAGCTGCCCTCTCCAGCACCCGTAACACCTCTTGACCCAATCCGATGACCTCTCCGAACTGGCGCACTCTCTCTGCCGTGCGCTGGCAGTGATCGACGATATTGATCTCGCCGAGCTCCATGATCGCCAACAGGGCTTTTAGCATTCCGTCGAAGCTGTGCTGCAGCTCACTATACAGCCCGCTGATCTCCTGTTTTTGTGCCACCACCTCGCCCGTCCTCTCCTCGACGGCGCTCTCCAACTCTTCGTTGAACCGTTGCAGCTTGTCGTTGGCCTGGCGCAGCAATTCGTTCTGGGTGCGAATATGCGCCTCGTAGCGCTCCTTCGACACCTTCAACTCATAGTGTTCCATCGCCAGATTGACGATGCGCACAAATTCGTCGTGATCCCAGGGTTTGGTGACGAAACGAAATACCTCTCCCTTATTGATGGCCTCCATGGCCGTAGAGGTATCGTTATTTCCCGTGAGCATGATTCGGGTGATCTGAGGATGATTTCGCCGCGTGTAGTCCAGCAATTGTGCCCCGCTCATCCCGGGCATGCGCTGATCCGAGACCAGCACGGCGATGGACTCCTGCGCCAGCATATCGACGGCGTCTTCTCCACTCTCCGCCGTCAACACCTCATAGTCCTGACCCACGAATAAACGGCGCACAGCCTTCAAAATATGAAGTTCGTCGTCTACGAACAGTACCTTATGATCCCCCCCCTCGTCGGCAACAATCTCCACCTCCGTTGTGGACTCAACGGATTCCATTTTGGAAATGGGCTCTACCTCCGCCTGTGTTGCCTCGTCAATCCTATCTGAATTTCCTGACATCGAGCTGACACTCCTGTCCTTGTGCGCCTTCGATTAACCACGATGCGCCCCCGAGCTACTTCCCATCGCCAACGATTGTCCGTCGTTTATTACAGAGCTCGCCACCGATGGCAAACAACCCCGGGGGGGTCATATGCCACCGGTGTCTTCGTAGATGTCGAATCCTTTTGTACACGCCGTGACCGCCACCACGGCCTTCATCTTACGAGGCGTTCACACAATTTGAGCGCCGCCGCAGGAACGGCCGTACTCAATAGAACCATCGCCTGCGCTGGCACAGTCCATCGAGCCAGGGTCTCCGCAAACGAGGTCCCGCACTGCCACAGGTCCGGCATCAACGCGATCGCCACCACCAACACGGCTACACTGGCGGCGACCACCAGCAGAGGATAAACCGTCCATCCCACTGCCAGTTGACGGGGTCGTATGGTCAGCGGACCGCTGCCGGCCAGCACCCGTCGCCCTGCCACCATCAGCGTGATCGCCACCGCACCCAGTCCATGACCGGCGATGATCAGCCAGCCCCAGCGCCAGATCCAGCGGTTCTCCGGCAGCGCCAAGAACGCCCACAGCCCCCCGGCCACCATCAATAACCCCGGAAGGAGCGCCATTGTCAGCATCAGCGTCTTCAACGTCCTGCTGCGCGTCCACAACAGAGCGGCCCAACTTCCCCAGGTCAGGCTCAGGGCTCCCACGATTGCAGACGTGATGATCCACTGCGCCTCCGTCCAGCCGAACAACAACTTGCCCGAGCTGGTCGCCGCAAGAGAGAGGAGACTCAAAAAGATCCCCGCCAACAACCACAGCGCCATCTCTCCTACAAAGGATGGCTTCTTCGGTTCTCGCTCCAGCATCGTCGCCTCCGTGGTAAACTGCGTCGACTATCACCACAAATATAGTAACCCTTCTACGTTCTTAGACAACAATCGCCTCCCTCCCTTCCATTCCTCCGACCCTCCACTCGCTCTCGACAACCAGACCGACAACGAGCCCGAGACCGAGACCGAGACCGAGACCGAGACCGAGACCGAGACCGAGACCGAGACCGAGACCGAGACCGAGACCGAGACCGAGCCCGAGCCCGAGACCGACAACGACACCGAGACCGACACCGAGCCCGAGCCCGAGCCCGACCCCGAGCCCGAGCCCGAGACCGAGACCGACCCCGAGACCGACACCGACACCGACACCGACACCGACACCGAGCCCGAGCCCGAGCCCGAGCCCGAGACCGAGACCGAGACCGAGACCGAGCCCGAGACCGAGCCCGAGCCCGAGCCCGAGCCCGAGCCCGAGACCGAGACCGAGACCGAGACCGAG
>SLPW01000132.1 GCA_007131755.1 Myxococcales bacterium
CGAATCCGTGTGCTGCCATCGACACTTCTTTTCCGGCGGTAGGGTTCGAGACAGCTTCGCCGGCACGCGCGTGATGCATGCATTCTGGTGAAGCGGGGCATCAATGACGCCCTAATAGTACAACATCACTTAGCTCACGGCCCATCGCCGGTCGCCTGCACCAATGGCTGCGTTGCGCCGGCTCGACGATGCGCTGCGGCATCGCCTGCACCATCGCGCCTTGCCTTTGCCACAGGCGCCTCGCCGAGTGGTCTCACGGGCTAAGTGACGTTGTACTATTAGTCCGAGTCGTCTGCGTCTTCGTCGTCGTCCGTCGGCTCTGAATCCTCGGGGCGTTCGACGATCTCGATGTCGACCACGAAGGACTGATGGCCGTTGTAGTCGTGCCATCCGTGGGCGCAGTTGAGGGGATTGCCTGTGCCGCGGTCGCGGCGGTGGACGAAGGTATAGACGCCCGGCTCCAGGGGCTCGACGTTGGTATATTCTCGCTGGTTGTGAGGACAATTTCCGTTGTCCGCTCCGCGGGGCATGAACTCGTCGGTGGCTTCCAATTCCACCGGTTCGCCCTCGAAATACAACTGGGCGGCACCCTCGGGAAGGGTTTCGTCGTCTCCGTAGTAAAAGGTGACGTGAAAGTCGGAGCCGTAATAGGGGATGGGCCCGTCGTAATTATACCAGCAGGTACCCTTGAAATTGATGGACAGCCACTCCGTGTCGCCGCTGCAGACGCAGCCGGAGAGGACCAGGAGCTGTGTGCATAGAAGGGCTATGAGGAGTCTTCGAAATGGATTCATGATCGTTGTACTTCCTGAATGTGATCCGCCTTGATCGGTTGAAGAACTCAATGTGGTCGAGGCCCTCCTGGCCCAGGCCCGGTCCCTGGCCCCGGCCCGATATTGCTTCGCACCGACGAATACGGTCGAGGCCATAACTAACCCCGACGGGAGTAGCAAGAGCCGGAAAAGACGACAGCAAAGGTCGGGCCTGGGCGAGGGCCGGGGCCCGGGCCAGGGAACTACTACCGATGGAAACCGAACACACCTGTACTTCCTTGAGCGGTGTACCGAGGTGGACGTCATGACGTGAAGCGCTCGGTTTTCATTCAAAATAGCCAATCTCGCCACTGCGATCGAATCGCCATATCTTCTTTTGGTTGTTTGTCTTGCTTCGGTGCGTAACTATCTGCCGCCACTCAAGCTCAGAGGTCTCACGCCTCCTCGTCGGTCTACGGAGTTCCAATCATGTTCAGTCGTCTGCGATTTTCACCGCTCCTGCTGCTCGTTGTTGCCCTGGGATGCCAGACCTCGTCGCCTGGTGGGGCGAAGAAACCGCAGGCCGAGGCCGACCTTGAGCCGGCAAAGCCGGGACCGGCCGAACCAGCGCCGGCACAACAGGGAGAGCGCTATACGGATCCACAGGAGTTATACTCCCTGCCGGTGCCGCGAAATTGGACCATCGATAAAAGAGAGGGCTTCACCACCCTCACCGATCCCGATGGCCAGGCCCATGTGCATACGAGCGCCGTGGAATCCATGGAGGTGGAGGAGGCGATCTCGCAGGCCTGGCAGCTCCTCGACGACCCGCCAGCGTTGGAGATCGATCAGGTGATGAGGCCCCCCGCGGCCCAGGGAGTCGACGAATTCGTGGTGATCAACTACGAGATCGAAGACGACCATTTTGCCCAGGCCGTGGGCCAACGCGTGGAAGAGCGGGTCTATGTCGCCCTCATCGAGGGGCGCCTCGATGTCGTCCAGCGCCGGGCAGCTCAGTTGCAGACCATCGCCACCGGGCTTCGTCCCACCGCGTTGGCGCGCGTGGACCTAAGCGAGATGGAACCTCTGGAGTTGACTGAAGAGCACCTCGAGCTTCTTCGAGACCACGTCAAAGAGGCGATGGAATTGCTCGACGTTCCCGGAGCGTCCATCGGCATCGTTCAGAACCAAGAGGTCGTCCTGGAGGAGGGCTTTGGCATTCGCGACGTGGAGGGAGATGAGGAGATCACGGCGTCGACGCGAATGATGATCGGCTCTACGACGAAGACCATGACCACCCTGTTGATGGCCTCCCTCGTCGACGAGGGAGTCGTCCACTGGGATACGCCGGCCCAGGAGATCTTGCCGCAATTTTCGGTCCAAGATCCCGAGCTGTCGGAGCAGATCACCCTCGAGAATCTGGTCTGTGCCTGCACCGGTGTGCCCCGTCGCGATATGGAGATCATCTTCAACCACCAGTCCCTCGACGCCGAGAGCGTCATCGACTCACTGGCGACCTTCGAATTTTTCACCGACTTCGGTGAGGCATTTCAGTATAGCAACCAGATGGTCGCCGCCGGTGGCTATGTGGCCGCCGCCGCTGACGGTGCATCCTATGGCCAACTCTACGACGGCTACGTGGAGTCGATGGAAAGACGTATCTTCGGCCCCATGGAGCTCGAGCATACGGTCATCTCCTTCGACGAGGCGCTGGCCACCGATGACTACGCCCTTCCCCATGCCCGAGGGTTGGACTTCGGGTATGAGCGCTTTGATACGGAGATCGAGCGTTTCGCCGAGCCCCTGGCCCCTGCCGGCGCTGTCTGGTCCAACACCCGAGATATGAATCGATATCTCTTGACGATGTTGGGATCGGGGGTCACCCCGCAGGGAGTGCGCGTGGTCTCCGAGGAGAATCTAAGGCATCTGTGGGAGCCACAGGTCGAGATCACCGCCGAGGAGAGCTACGGACTGGGCTGGATCATCTCCGAATATCAGGGGCTGAAGGTTCTGTCACACTTTGGAAATACGATGGGCTTTACCTCGGAGATGGCCTTCGCCCCCGAGACCGGCGCCGGCATTACGGTTCTCGCCAATGGCGGGGGCGCAAACACCTTTGCTGCCTCGGTGCGCACCCGACTTCTGGAGCTTCTCTATGAACAGCCGACGCGCGCCATGGAGGAGGTCCACTTTGCGCGAGAGGTGACGATGGAACGCCTCTCCGAGCTTCGGCAGGAGCTCAATGAGGTGGATCGCGAAGCCATCGAGCCCTTTCTCGGGGACTATAAAAGTGACGCTCTCGGCGAACTGGTACTGCAATTCGACGGGGATCGACTCATCCTCGACGCCGGAGAGTTTCGCACCGAGATGCTGCAGAAGGAGGACGACGACGAGCTGATTCTGGTGATCGCCGATCCCCCGATGGCAGGCGGGGAATTTACGGCCGAGATCGTAGAAGACCTGGCGACACTTCGCTTCGGGGA
>SLPW01000028.1 GCA_007131755.1 Myxococcales bacterium
GAACGAGATCGACCATCGAGAACGAGATCGACCATCGAGAACGAGATCGACCATCGAGAACGAGATCGACCATCGAGAACGAGATCGACCATCGAGAACGAGCATCGAGATCGACCATCGAGATCGAGCATCGAGATCGACCATCGAGAACGAGCCTCGAGAAACCAACCAGGAAATTTGCCATCCGGCTTGTTTGTTTAGCTTTAGGTGTGGCGCGGGGACTTCCCTCTCGTCTGCATGAATGCCGAGGTGAGTATGTGGCGATTTTTCATTATCTGTGGTTCCCTCTTTCTTCTCGGTTCGGCCCCCGCCGATGATGAGACGGTCATCCGCATCCACGGTGACGAGGCCAGCATCAACGGAAACCCCGTCTCCACCGAAGACGCCCAATTCTTCCCCGATGAGCCCGAGGATCCCGAAGACGACGAGGTCGTCGACGAAGAGCCGCCGCAGATCGTCACCGGCTACGTCGGGTGGGAGTTCATCCCCGTCGTCCAGGTCCTGGAGGCCACCGGCGGCGTGACCCCCGTCGACGCTCAGCGCATGCTGGAGCGCGATATCGACACCATCGCCGGCTGTTTCCAACCCGAGCGCTACGACGCCGACGGCGCCGTGGACGTCGATCTATATCTGGCGCACACCGGGCGGCCTCACTCGGTCAACGGTTCCACCGATGGTGTACGCCCCAGACAGGCCCGCTGCATCCTCCAGCGCGCCTGGGGCTACGAATTCCCCCGCCCCGCCGAGCAGGCCGACGAGCCCTCGCGGGTCCGCTACCGCGTCGAATTCGTCGGCCAGACCGTCGACGCTCCCACCATCGAACCCGATCGCGCCCAACACTTCCTCGAACGTCTCAGCCTCGACGAATATCCCCAACTCCAGGAGGCCGCCGCGCGATCCCTTCAAGGCCATCTCGATGACGCCGAGAGCTGCGCCGTTCAGAGCCTGGAGGCCCTGCCCGACGAGTTCATCGTCACCGAGGTCGACGCCCGCTGGTCGCGCACAGACGGCCACCATTACCGCCCCACCGACCTCGATATCGTGGTCTCCAACGAGACCTCCAACGAAGTACCTCCGCCCCGCGTCGTCGACTGCTACCGCCGCGCCCTGCGCCAGTGGGATTTCGACGTCTCTGCCGCCGATGTAGACGCCCATGACCTGCCCGATACCCTGGAAGGCGCTTTTTTCGTCACCCTGCGACCTGCAGGGTGGTGAGACGAGCCCGCAGATTCTCTGCGGCAATCTGCTGGAACTTCCCTCCCGTCTCCGTTAATAATTCCGCCACGGCTTATGCCGCCGTTGTGATCTCCACATTTTGACCTCCTGATTACTGACTTCTGACTGACGACTTTCCCCGCGATGAGCACCACCTGGGCGACGAAAAAACTCTCCGGCTGGGGACGCTACCCCGTCGTCGAATCGCGCTGCACTCGGCCGGAGCGACGCTCCGAACTCTTCGACGCCTTAAAGGATCGTGGCGATCGACCCCTGCTGGCCCACGGACTGGGCCGAAGCTACGGGGACGCCGCCCTCATCGAGGACGGCGCCGTCGTCCTCACCCGACGTCTGGACCGCTTCCTCGACTTCGATCCCGAGACGGGCTGGCTTCGCTGTGAGTCCGGCGTCTCCATCGGCGAGCTCATCGAGGTCTTCTTGCCTCGCGGCTGGTTTCCCCCCGTCGTCCCCGGCACCCAATTCGTCACCGTCGGCGGCGCCATCGGCTGCAATATCCACGGGAAAAACCACGGCCACTCCGGCTGCTTCTGCGACCACGTCCGCCGCATCGAACTTCTCTGCGCCGACGGAGAGATCGTCACCTGCGGCCCCGATGAAAACCCCGATCTCTTCTGGGCCACCGTCGGTGGCATGGGGCTGACCGGCCTCATCCTGAGCGCCGATCTCCAGCTCTATCCCGTGGACAGCCCGGCCATCGAGATGGAGTCTGTGCGCTTTGAAAATCTCGATCACTTCTTCGAGGTCAGCTCCGAGAGCAAGGATTATTTCCACAGCGTGGCCTGGATCGACTGTGTTCAGTCCGGCCGCCGCATGGGCCGCGGCATCTTCATGCGCGGACGCCACGCGCCCCGGGAGGCGACCGGCGAGCTGGAACCCGGCATCGTCGCCGCCATCGCCGAGTCGGCCAAACAATTCGCCGACGGTCGACCCTTTCGATCCAACCACCTGCTCAACAAGGCCACGATCCGGCTCTTCAACGAGGTCTATTTTCGCCGTCACCGCCCCGGAATGGAGCGAAGCATCGTCTCCTACGAGCCCTTCTTCTTTCCCCTCGACGCCGTCAATCACTGGAATTATATCTACGGCGATCGAGGCTTTCTGCAGTATCAGGTGGTGGTTCCCCACAGAGAGGCGATGCGCCATATTCTGGAGATGGTCACCTCCAGTGGCATGGCCTCCTTTCTCGCGGTGATCAAGGAGTTCGGCGATCGCGATCACGGCGGACTCTCCTTTCCCTGCGCCGGCACCACCCTTGCCCTGGACTTTCCCAATTACGGTCGACCCCTCTTCGAACTCCTCGACCGCCTCGACGACGCCGTCGTCGCCGCCGGAGGGCGCGTCTATCTCGGCAAAGACGCCCGCCTGTCGCGCCAAAACTTCCGAAAGATGTATCCCCAATGGGAGCGATGGAAGTCCGTGCGCGACGAATGGGATCCCAAACATGTCTTCCAGTCCGACCTCAGCCGCCGCCTCGGTCTCACCTGACCCTCAATCCCCAACACCTCGAACCCAGCACCCATCCACCCATGCCCACCCTCATCCTCGGAGCCACCTCGCCAATCGCCCGCGCCGTAGCCGACGACTACGCCCGACAGGGTCACGCCCTCTGCCTCGCCGCCCGCGACATTGACGAAGCCCGACGCATCGCCTCCGATCTCCACATTCGACACAATATCCCCACCCACGCCCTCGCCTTCGATGCCCTGGACATCGATGACCACGCCGGCTGCATCGACGAGGCCGAAGAGGCGATCGGTTCCATCGACACCGCGCTCTTGGCCTTCGGGTTCATGGGCGATCAGCAGGAGTCCCAACAGGACTTCCATCAGGCCCGGCGCGTCATCGACGTCAACTATACCGGCGCCGTAAGCATCGCCGAGGTCCTTGCCCGTCGCATGAGCGATCGCGGCGAAGGCACCATCATCGGCATCAGCTCCGTAGCCGGGGAGCGCGGCCGGGCATCCAACTATTTCTACGGAAGCGCCAAGGGAGCCTTCACGCTCTATCTGCAGGGCCTTCGCAATCGCCTCAGCAAAGAGGGGGTTCACGTATTGACCGTCAAATTGGGCTTCGTAGACACCCGCATGACCTTCGATATGGACACCACAATTCCCATCGCCTCTCCCGACGAGGCGGGCCAGGCCATCGTCGACGCCGCACAAAAGAAGATCGATGTCCTCTATTATCCCCGTTTCTGGCGCGGTATCATGGCCACGATCAAGTCGATCCCCGAGCGTGTCTTTAAATATCTGTCCCTATGACGCAGCGCCTCTCCCAACGCTCCTTCCCTCCTGTCTTTTCGGCGCTGTGCTATATCCTCTTCGCAACGCTCTTTTCGTCCTCCGCCGAGGCGATCGGAGATCCGGACCTGGACTATCACACCATCTCCACCCCCAACTTCCACGTCCACTACCACGACGGGATCGAGGGACTGGCGCGACGCAGCGCCATCATCGCCGAAGAGGCTCACCAGGTTCTTTCCCCGCTTCTGGACTGGAAGCCCGGCAGACCCGTCCACATGCTGGTCACCGACGACCGCGACTCGGCCAACGGATTCGCCCGCGTCTTCGGACGCAACTTCATCACCATCTACGCAAAGCCCCCGACGCCGGAGAATAACCTCGGTTATTTCGACGACTGGCTACGCGTCCTCATCTATCACGAATACGTCCACATCCTGCATATCGACACCAAGACGGGGATTCCCGATTGGTATAACCGCGTCTTCGGTAAGCAATATCACCCCAACTCCGTGCTGCCCCGCTGGTATAAGGAGGGAGTGGCCATCTACTACGAGTCTCACAGCACGGGACGAGGACGAGCCCACAGTCCCATCTTTCGAATGTGGCTTCGCACGGCCGCTCTGGATGACGAATTCTTCACCCTCGGCCAGGCCACGGGGCTCCCCTTTGAGTGGCCGTCGGGCACCGGTCCCTACCTCTACGGAGCTTTCTTCATCGACTACCTGGGTCGCACGCAGGGCGAAAATTATATCCGAGACTTCAACCATCTCTATGGCGACCGTCCCATCCCCTTCGCCATGCAATATATCACCCAGGATATCACCGGTTCGAGCCTCGACGACCACTGGCAGGGCTTCGTCACGGAGGCCATGGCCGAGGCCCGAGCTCGCCAGGTCGCCGTACGGGCCGCAGGCAAGACGGAATTGGAAATCCTCACCGACGGTGGAGGGCGAAACCGCTATCCCGTCATCCGCCCCGGTGAAGTTCCGGAGGTGACGTTTCAGCGTACGAACCTCTCCGAACACCCCGTCTACGCCACCATGCCCCGCTCCGGTGCCGAACCCATCCCGATCCGCGACGCCGACGGAGGTCGCGGACGGGCCGCCTGGTCTCCCGACGGGCGCACCATGTACTTCGCCCGAATCGAACCTCACAAAAATTACTACTCCTTCGCCGACATCTTCTCCTACACCCCGGAGACCGGCGTCTTGCGCCGCCTGACCGAGGCCGACCGCGCCCGCGAGCCCGATATCAGCCCCGACGGCACGGAGATGGTCCACGTACGCATCCGCGCCGGCTCCATGGAGCTGGTCCGCCGGCCTCTGGCAAACCCCAGCCGCGAAGAAGTCCTCCTCGGTCGCAACGACTGGGCTCCCGAAGAGGATGGGCACTGGCAACAGATCTCCACGCCCGTCTATACCCCCGACGGCGAGGGCGTCGTCTTCAGTTGGTGGCGCGCCGATCGCCGGCAACGTGACCTCTTTCTATACCGCTTCGACACCGGCCAGTGGCAAAACCTCACCGACAGCCCCGCCCACGATATCGATCCGAGCTTCGGGCCCGACGGCTACCTATATTTCACCAGCAACGTCGACGATATCTTCAATATCCACGCCATGGATATCGACACCGGCCAGGTCTGGCAGGTCAGCAACGTCCTGCGCGGTGTCTTTCACCCCCAGGTCACTCCGGACCGCGAATGGATCTACGTCTACACCTATACCCATCGGGGCTTTGAGCTCGCCCGCTTTCGCCATCCCCAGCGCTTCACCCGACCCGACGGTCGACCAACCGAGCGCAACGCACCGAAGATCGCTTTTCCCGAACAGAACCTGCCCGGACTCGACGACCCCCAGCCCTATCGCCCCTGGCGGTGGATGGCCCCCATGTTCTTCTCACCCGACTTCGGAGTGATCTCCGAAGGGGCGGGCCTGGGAGCCACCGTGCGCGGCTACGACCCCGTCGAACATCACCACTATACCGCGAGCGCCGGCTTCACCACGGGACCGGACTTCACCGACCGCGGCCTCAACATCGGCGGCCGCTACCGTTACACCGGTGGCGTCTTCAACGTCACCACCACGCTGCGCATGCAGGACCTG
Source organism: Myxococcales bacterium (assembly GCA_007131755.1). GTDB lineage: Bacteria > Myxococcota_A > Bradymonadia > Bradymonadales > Bradymonadaceae > SLJM01. The sequence continues at coordinate 5,582 of SLPW01000028.1, forward strand.
CTTCGCTCGGAGCGCCTGTTCACGGCGAGCCAGTACGTCCCCTATATCGAACGCCGCTACCGGGGCAGCCTGGAGTTGTCCTATCCTATCCGACTCTATGACGGCTCCTTTTCCCTGGGTGTGGGCTACGATCTGACGTTCGCCCAGGAGCGCCGGCGCGGTGAATATCTCCATGAACCGGGGGACCTGAGTCCCGAATTTCCAGATCTGGGCTTTCTCAATGAATTCAGCTTTCGCCTCAGCTACTCCAATCTGAACCGCTATGCCCAATCCATCTCTGTTGAAAGGGGGGTCTCCGGCGGCATCAGCACGGGACTTCAACTGCCACAATTGGGTCACGACGAAAGCAGCATCAGCCTCAACTACAACCTCAGCTTCTTTCGACCCAACCCCTTCGTCGAGCGCCATGTCTTCGCCCTTAGACTTCGCGGAGCGATCAACCGAAGTTCCACTCGAGCCCATCGCCTCTACTCCATCGGTGGCCACAGCCCCCATGATGTTCTGACCAGCACCATCTTCCAGGACCCACGCGGAGGCTTCCCCATTCGCGGCTATCCCATCGGCGCCACCCGGGGCGACCAGTACCAGGTCTGGAAGCTCGAATACCGCTTTCCCCTTCGCGAGTTCGACCGCGGCTTCTCTACGACTCCCCTCTTTATTCGCAACCTCAAGGGCGCCCTCTTCGTCGACACCGGCGCCGCCTTTACGGGTCACCTCACCCACGCCATCCAACAGGAATTTCGCACCGGCGTGGGAGCCGAAATCCAGCTCGACACCATCATCGGCTTCGCCCAGTCAAATAGCTTTCGCCTCGGTCACGCCCGCGGCCTAAACGAAGACGGCATCTCCGACTGGTATCTCTTCTTCGGCGGATCCTTCTGAGCTCTGAGCTCGACGAAGGCCGATCGCCGCCCCTGCCGTCTCCTTTAGTGGTGCTCGGCGGAAGTCCTGAGCCGTATTCGGCGAGGACTGAGCGACGAGATCAAAGTCGTCGAAGTGAGGCGATGCTTGTGCATCGTCGAGCATAGACGACAAAGAGATCGTCGTTCAGGACCGGCGAAGAGTGGTTTAAGACTTCTGTCGAGTACCACTAGTGACCGGACTGCGGCGCCACATCCTCTCGCCAGATCTTGAGCTCTCCGTCGCCGACGCTCTCCGGCAACCCGCTATGATCGACGACCTCGTCGAAGTCGGGTGACTCGTAGGCACGTACGGACTCGATCCCGTCGGCGCTCAACTCCACGACCGCCACGTTTCGCCGTCGCGCCTGCTCCTCCCCGATAAGCGTCCGCACTCCCGAGCCCAGGGCACTGGCGTGCAGAAAAAAGGTCCCATCGCGCCGCGCCGGATAATAGGCGTGGTGATGGCCGCTGATCATCATATCCACATCATGGCGCTGCATCAGCTCGGCGAGCCTGTCATCATTGAAGATCTCGATCTCCCTTCCCTGGGCCACGGCGTATTGGGGCACATGACTGAGCAGAATGCTCACTTCCAGATGGCGATTTTCCTCCAATACCCGATCGAGCCACTGAATCTGGGCGTCGTCCAGATCGCCGATCCCCGTTCCGTCGAGCGATACGAATAGCGCCGGTCCCATCACGAAGGCGTAGTGAAAGGGGTAGAAGGCATCATCCACATAGGACAATTGCGGCCGCCGCATCTTCCACTGGCGGGCAAATTCGATGCGTTCCTCCCAGAACCGCGGCTGCTCTGATGCGTCGTGGTTTCCCGGCGTGACCGCCAGGGGAATCCCGGCCGCCGCAAATTCGTCGGTCACCACCTCGTGAAATACCTCCCACATCGCGGCGTAGGGCAGTCCCTCGCGCTGACCGGCCACCATATCCCCAGCGCATACCACCAGATCGGGCTGCAACTCGTCGCGAATCCACTCCACGGCGGCATGCACGTGGTGATTGTACTCCTTGGAGCCATAAGGCCCGTTCAGATCGGCGATGACCGCCACCGTCCAGGTGCGTTCTTCACCGCCGTCCTCTTCTTCGGCCCACGCCGTCGACGCCTGTGTCGCCACCGCGGCGGCCATTACGACTGCCAGAGCCACAACGAAATTTCCCAGCTTTCGGTTGCACATCACCACTTTCCGTGTCTATACCTTTTCGTCGCTCCATCCGTCCGCGCCGGACTCCCATTCCGGCCATTGTGTAACTGCTTTTCCTTCCCTGTCAAAATCACCTCCGGAGAATCACCATGCCCCACATGACCACTGACGACGGATTGTCCCTGCACTACCAGTGCCATGGTCTCGACAATACCGGTCCCACCCTGGTCTTTCTAAACGGCATGACCCAGACCACTCGCCACTGGGCGAGCCACTGCCGCAAGCTTCGCTCCACCTTTCGCATCCTCACCTACGACGCCCGCGGCCAGGGCCAATCCGACGATCCCAGATCCACTCCGACGCTGGACGTTCACACCGACGATTTGCGACAACTCCTGGATCACCTCGACATCGAAGACGTCGACCTCGTGGGCTTTAGCCACGGCGCCCGCCTCGCCATCGGATTCGCCCGCCGCTACCCCGAATATATGCGCCGTCTGGTCCTCACCAGCGCCACCGCCGAACCCACCGCCCTGGCCCGCACCATCGTGCGCTCCTGGCGCGAGATCCTCGACCTGGGCGGACTCCCCGCCCTTTCCTGGACCGCCCTCCCCGTCATCGTCGGCGATCGCTTCCTCGAGCAAAATGAAAAGCTCCTCACCAATATCGTACGCGCCTCGGTGGAGCGAAACTCCGAAGAGGGCACTCGCCATCTCCTCGACGGGCTGGCCACCTTCCCCCCTCTCGACGACCTGGCCGGCCACATCACCGTCCCCACCCTGGTCATCTCCGCCGACAGCGATCCACTGGTGACTCCGGAGGGCGCCAAAAAGCTCGCAAGCCTATGCGGCGGCGAACACAAACTCATCAAAAATTGCGGCCACACCATCCCCATCGAACGCCCCGACCACTTCCAACGACTGGTCGTCGAATTTCTGAGCTGAAGACCCAAAACCGGCCCACGGCCCCTGCGCGCCTTGGCCGCAGGTGAAGAAGACTGGACCGCTAGCAGACTTTGCCTGCAATCCCTCATTGCCATTGAAATATGGGACGTCGCTCCCCATCCGGCGCCTCACCGATCTTCCAGACCTCGTCGAAGTCCCAGCCGAATCGTTGGGCATTACCGAATTCCCCGGTCTCCAGTGCCTGGATCTCACTCCACTGGCCATCGCCGCCGATCGGATCCGAGACTCCGGCGGTGGTCTTGTCCCAGACTCCGCCTTCGATATTGCCATCTCCGATATATCGGGGATGGCCCCCAAAACCTCCCACCTGAGCTTCACCGTCGGCATAACCGGTGGAATAACTATTGATGATTCTTGCCTCCTCATCCTGGTTTTGTCCCAGGAATCCTCCGACCCACCTGTCGAAGGAAACGGCATCACCGGTGGCATAGCAATTTGCGATTTTTCCTGAATTTGCTCCGACGAACCCACCGACCCCATGGGTCCTGGCCGTTACGTCTCCCGAGGCATAAGACTCCGTGATGATTCCCCGATTTGCTCCCACAAACCCACCGGCGCTTGCACCGGGGGAAGGCATCTCGAGCTTTACATCACTGGATGATCGTTTGATGACCCCCGCTGCCCCGACAAGTCCTACGAAACCTCCGGCGTAGTGGCCGGCGTGCTGCTCGACGGTACCACGAATATGGGAATCGACGATGACGGCCGAGTTGTCTCCGACAAAACCGCCTACACCTTGCCTGCCGGAATACACATCACATTCGCCCTCTACCCTTCGGATCACTCCCCCATCAAGATTGCCGGCGACGATGCAGCCGCTAAAACCCGAATGAGCTTCGACATAACCGGTAACCGAGACATCCTCGATCAATCCCCCGAGATTTCGCGCGCCGACGACTCCTGATGAGGAGTCCGTCTTCAGCTCGATGTCGGTCAGCGTCAGATTGGCCACCACTCCGCCTTTTCCTATCGTACCGAAGAGGCCGCTCACCATGACGTCGTCGTATTTCGTATTGATGGACAGATTCTCGATTCGAAAGCCATTGCCGTTGAACAACCCCGTAAAATGGTTCTGGTGGTCGCCGATCATCTGGAACTTCTCCACTCCTTCCATATCGATGTCGGCGCCCAACGAGAAGTGTGCATCGAGATAGCTGGTCCCCTCCCCGATGGCGTTGAGATGCTCGGAAGTACAGAGAAGAAAGGGGTCGTCGGACTCACCGGAGCCGCCACCAAAGGGGACTCCATCGGCATCGCAGTCCGGGCTGGTTCCCGTGGTGTATTTCGTGACCTCCACGGTAGCAGGCATAACGGGAATCTCTCCACCTGCCACCAGCCCTGGAAACCCGATCCACACTACCGAGCAAGCAAGCAAGAAAGTCGGCCCATCGATTCTAATCGCCATCAGATTCTTTCCCTCAAATTATGGTAAATCAATCGCCCGCCGCAGCAACGTACACGCTCCCGGGGGACTGTCCCGCTGCTCCGGTATCTCCAGGCTCGGTTCCCTGATCTCTTCTTCAAAGATCTCGCGTAATTCTTGATTGGAAAGTCGATTCACCGATTGCTCCGGTTCTCCTTCTGCCATGCGCAGAGTTCCCGTATTATCGGGCCTCTCTCCCCGGAAGGGATCGTACATGGGATTGGGAAGAAAGAGGCTTCCACCATCGGCAAACCTGTAGAGTCGAGATCCTCCGTCCAGATACACCGACTGCCCCTCGATGGGAATCTCCTCCAACTCCGGGGGCTTACCCACGTAGAGACTCAGCTCTCCTCCCCCACCTGCGACCCGCTGTCCCACTGTAGCCACCACTCGGCCTTCGTCGGTCATTCCTCCCGAGAACGAGGTCTTCGGCAATGGCCATCGCAACTTCGCGTTCTCGATGAGCTCCTCGGAGTCCGAGGAAGATATGGGCACGAAATCAATCTCCGCACCGCAATTGAGCCTCACCAACGCCGCTCCTCCCGCCGCTTCGCCCGTTTCTCTTGAAGTTTTTCCTCTCAGACTGAGATCGGACCACATCTCGAAACCCGGACTCGACGTGCGGGGCAATCTACGCTGTGAGCCGTCAGCTCTCTTGCTTCTGGCTTGCCGATCGAAGTTGCTAACCTCGATCGGTATATCTCGCCCGAGCCGAGCCCTATCGCGCAGGCCGCACCGTTGGATTCCCCCGACCTGTGAAGAGCCGGCACATCCGATGAGAAATAAATTTTCTTCGTCGCCGAACAATACGTAGCTTTCGTATCTGGAAGAACCGGGCTCTCGCGGCAGCAGACAAACCCGCAGGCCCGAGGGATGGGCGTAACACCTTCCGATCTCTTTGAATTGCTCGACCCTGTCCGGAATACCTAATCTCCACTTCGCTGGAGCGGGGAGCGTCATCCAGGGGGATTCATCTTCCGATGAAGCCGCCTCGGCAAAGGAAAAGTCGTATTGTTGTGATGATGGGTGCTCCTGGCCCCAGGCCGTCGGAAATGTCCCCGACGGACCGGGCGCCGTGGCCAATTTCAGTTCTTTTTGAGGCAAAAAATCCAGCGGCTCCGTACACCACCGCTCTTCGCCCGAATTGTCGACCTTGCATAGATTGTTGCCTATCCACGTCGAATAGACGTTGCCCTCGGGATCGACTTCGATCTCGTAGACGCGAGGGGAATCTGCCTCATAACACCAAAGCTCTTTACCGTCGGCATCAAAGGCACACACCTCGTCATTGAAGGCAATATGACTCCGGCCGTCGGCAGTCACGGCCACATCAACGGGACGAGAGTCGCCCTCGACGCACCACACCCTCTGGCCCACCTCATCCCATTTGCACGCCTTGCCGTCGCCCCCCACCGTCAAGATCGCACCGGCAGGATTCACTGCGAGCGCCCTAATGCGCGCTGCCCCACTCGAATGTCGATGGCGGTGATAACACCATACCTCCGATCCATCCCTTCCATATTTGCACAATCCCCCTTTTGCCGACTCACCGGAACTCGTACTGACGTAGACTTGCCCTCCGGCGTCTACGGCAACGTCCTCGATCTCGCGCTCTCCCATGGAAATACACCAGTCCTCCTGACCGGCGTCATCAAACCTGCACAACAACGGCTGATCCGTATGTCGCCCCCTGGCAAGCGTCCCTACGAAGACGCCCCCGTCGACATCGGCCGCCACCGCGGTGGGGTGGTAATTCATCTCCGTGCACCAGTTGAGCTCCCCACCTTCATCGAGTTTGCACAATCTGCGGCTGATGGGCGAAGCGGTATACACCGAACCTGTGGCATCGACGGCCAGGTACTCGGCCTTCGTGCCACCGTCGCCGGCCTGCATCGCATCTCCGTGATAGCACCAGAGGAGCTCTCCCTGGGCGTCCAGCTTGCAGGGATTATTTCCAATTCGGCCCGTCACATAAACGCCGGCGCTTGCCTTCTGCGACGCATCGCCTTCATCGGCAGCGGCATAGCTCATCATTTGCGGGGCCACCGATGGCCCCCCGATCTCGAAGACAAAAAAGGCAATCGCCGTGGTCGACAAAATAGCAATCCAACTTCTGCCTCGACTCCATCGATTCATCAATCCTCCATCATTCATTATTCAGGGCCCTACCTTATACAATCCTCCCCTCTTTTCTCAACACGATCCCCCTCCCAGGGTGTGATCGGTTTCCGTCGGTAGTAGTTCCCTGGCCCGGGCCCCGGCCTCAACGTTGCCCACAACTTGGAATGCTCGATCCCTGGCCCTGGCCCTGTCCCCGGCCCGGGCCCGAAGTAATCCCTGCCCATGTCCTTGCCC
>SLPW01000374.1 GCA_007131755.1 Myxococcales bacterium
GGGAGCAGGATTCGGCTCAAATACCAGATCGATGGACCGCCCGTATTGGCAGTGCGCATCCAGGAGGTCTTCGGCTGGACCCAGACGCCGCGGGTCGCCGGGGGAAGGGTGGCGGTGTTGATGCATCTATTGGCGCCCAATTTCCGGCCCGCCCAGGTTACGGACGATCTGGCCGGATTCTGGGAGCGCACCTATCCGGAGGTCAGAAAGGAGCTTCGGGCGCGGTATTCAAAGCATCCCTGGCCGGAGGATCCGGTGAAGGCGAAGGCGGTGTATAAGTGAACGGCGGGTTGATAGGTGATGGGTATTGGGGTGATGGGTATTGAGGTGATGGGTATTGGGGTGATGGGTATTGAGGTGATGGGTATTGAGGTGATGGGTATTGAGGTGATGGGTATTGAGGTGATGTGTATTGGGTGTCGGCGGCTTAGGGTGGTGGGGTCAAACACAGATAAAACGAGGAGTAGACGATGAAAAAGATAGTGATAGTGATGTTATGCGCCGGGCTGATGGCCTTCGGAGTGGCCTGTGGCGACGACGACAACGGCGTAGGAGATGTCTCGGAGTATACGATCGAATTGGATGGCAAGACGCTGCGAAACGCCCGGTTTTCGCCCGATGGAGATCGGCTGGCTGCATTGGCTACCGATCAGGACTCTGGAGACGAGGACGTGGTGGTCATGGATTCGGAGGGCAGCAACGTCACAGTGGTGGCCGAAGACGTCAGCTATCTGACGGTGCCGACCTGGCGGGCCGATGGAAGCGCGGTGGTATACAACCACAACCAGATCTATGAGGTCGATCCCGACGGCGGTCAGGCGGAGGAATTTGCGTCCGCTTCGTTTGCCTCCATGTCTCCCGACCTGTCGCCGGACGAGTCGCTTGTCGTCTTCGGTATCAATGGAGGCAACCTTCAACTCGAAGATCTGACGGAGTCCGAAGAGGGTCCGGTAGATCTGGGGATGCCGGGCAACTCGCCGCGATTTTCACCGCAGGGCACCCAGATCGCCTTCGCCACGTCGACTGCGATTTCGTTGATGGATGCCGATGGCGAGAATTTGCGTGAGGTGACGACCGAAGATTTGAGCTATCTCAGTTCGGTGTCCTGGTTTCCCGACGGGCAGCGGCTCGCGATCACCTCGGAGCGGGGAATCGAAATCTTGGATATCGACAGTGGGGAGCGGGAAGTGATCGACGATCAATTTGCGTCGATGGCGGTCGACGTGTCCCCCCAGGGCGACCGGATCGTCTACGGCATCAACGGGCGAGATCACTTGGTGGTGATTGAGGGATTATGAGGAGAGCCTTCGCCGGAGGGAATCTTTTGCGTATTCCATGAGATCCACTACCCTGAGAAGTAGTGGAGCGCGTGTGGTGTACGATCAACTTCGATTTCCCCCGGCAGGCCGATGGCGTTGGCGAAGAAAGAGGTCGTCGATTATAGCGTAAAGTATCTGGCCCGCCTGTTGGTGAAGGCGGGGCTGATGACGAAGGTGCAGGCCAAGAGGGCTGTGGCCGAGGAGGCTGCGATCCGCTCGGAGATCCTGCGCGAGAAGGTGCACGGAGAGGACGGGCGGCGTCAGGCCCACTACGAGGTGACGCCTGCAGAGGTCATCGTCCGGCTGGGGTTCAAGAAAAAAGACGGGGAGTTGCTCGACGAAGACGACGTCATGCAGATCGTCGCTCAGGACGCGGGCCTGCCCTTTCGCAAGCCCGATCCTCTCGATCTGGACATGGAATTGATCGCCAAGACCATGAGCCGCCCTTTCGCCAAGCGCCACAGTTGCGTGGCCCTGAGGCGCGAGGAGGGAAAGGTCGTCACGGCGCTGGACAATCCCTATGACCAGCTTCTTCGCCACGAGCTGCGCACCTTGATCCCAAGCGATCTAAAGCTGGTGGTCAGCCCGAAGAGCGATATTCTCCAGATTATCACCGAGGTCTACGGACTGCGCTCCTCGATCACGGCGGCGGAGCAGGAGGTCACGGAGGGGATCGATCTCGGCAATCTGGAGCAGTTCATCAAGCTCAAGGACGTCGACAAGATCGACGCCACGGATCGGCCGGTCATCAACGCCGTAGAGTATCTGTTGCACTACGCCTTCGAGCAAAGAGCCAGCGATATACACCTCGAGCCGAAGCGAAATCATACGATGGTGCGACTTCGCATCGACGGGGTGTTGCACGGCATCTACAAATTTCCCCGCGCCATTCACGCCGCGCTGGTGAGCCGCATCAAGATGCTGGCGCGCATGGATATCGCCGAAAAACGAAGGCCCCAGGACGGGCGCATCAAGACCGAACGAGACGGCAGGGAAGTAGAGCTTCGCGTGTCGACCTTGCCAGTGGCCTTCGGCGAGAAGGCGGTGGTCAGGGTCTTCGACCCCCAGGATCTGCTGCAATCGCTGGACAAGATCGGGTTTTTCAAAGACGAGTTGAAGACCTGGCGAAATTTCATCAACCGACCCCACGGAATGATCCTGGTCACCGGTCCCACGGGCAGTGGTAAGACGACGACTCTGTACTCCAGCCTTCGAGAGGTGGCCGGCCCGGAGGTCAACGTCACCACCGTGGAAGACCCGATCGAGATGGTCTACCCGGAGTTCAATCAGGTATTGGTGCAGCGAAGAATCGACATCACCTTCGCCTCGGCCCTTCGCTCCATCTTACGCCAGGATCCGGACGTGGTGATGATCGGAGAGATCCGCGACGGGGAGACGGCGGCGATGGCCACGCAGGCGGCGTTGACGGGGCACCAGGTATTTTCGACGCTTCATACCAACGACACCGCTTCGGCGGTCTCCCGGATGTTGGATATGGGGGTGGAGTCCTTTTTGCTGTCCTCTACGCTGGTGGGGGTGATGGCGCAGAGGCTGCTTCGCACGGTCTGTCGAAAGTGCAAGACGAAGGTAGAGCTGACCCCGGAGCAGGTGGATCTGCTGAATATCAATCTGCCCCCGCGATCGGGGAAGACGCTCCCCGTATACTACGGAAAAGGCTGCGTGCGATGCCGGGGAACCGGTTATTACGGACGCACGGCGATCTTCGAGCTTCTGGAGATAGACGAGGTGGTTCGCCAGCTCGTCGCTGAGGAGGCGCCGGCGCCGGATATCCGCAAGGCGGCCAGGGCCAACGGGATGGTTTCTCTTCGAGAGTCGGCGATAAAGAAGATGGCCCAGGGAAAGACAACATTCGAGGAAGTGGTCACTGTTATGGCGGATCGGCGATGAAAAAA
>SLPW01000109.1 GCA_007131755.1 Myxococcales bacterium
CCCGCGTCGCCTCTGCGCGGCCGGGATGCTTGATGACCGTCTCGGTCAGATAGGAGCGCTCGATATAGTCGAGGGCGTCGTGGGTCATCCGATGCAGGGGCCCACTGAAGGTCTTTTCGGTGAACCTGTCGCCGCCGGGACCCTCCGGGAACCACACCACGTCGATCTGCGTGACGGGAAAGAATTTTCGCGGCTCCTCGTTGAAAAACATCAACCCCACGTTGCGAGGAAAGACCGCCTCGTTGGGCCCGTCGACCAACTGCATTTGTCGCCCGAGCTCCAGCATAGTGCGCTGGTCGGCTTCCTCGGCGAGCTCACTCCCGATCTCCTCGAGGAAATCGATCACCAATTTCTTCGAAAGATCGTCGACGCCGGCCCGTTGGTTTACGCGGTCGTCGAAGGGAACGTCCGCCGCCAAAGACATGAGCTCCCGCTCGTCGTCGCCGCGGGCCTCGACGGTGCTCGATCCCTGCCGAATATAGCCCACGAGATCGTTCTTCCCCTTCGCTAGCGATTTCCTTGCGCGGTAAGGCCGCGATGGTCCACCCGGCGCCCACAGCACCAGGATATGCCTTCCGTCGATCTCATACGGCACCATCTGGGGCACGTAAGACGGTCGAATCGCCGTCTTACCAAGATTGAGCATCTCCTTCTGGATCTTGTCGATCGCATCGACGGCGAGCCCCTGCGGCGGCAAGACCGGACGCCCATCGTCCTCCTCGATCCCGAGCACCACGTAACCACCACCGAGGTTGTGAAAGTCATTGGCGAATGCACAGACCGTACGAAGCACCCTCTCCGGATTCCAACCCTTCTTGAACTCCAGCCGCTCCCATTCCACCGTCTTGCCACGCAGCAGAGCATCGATGTCGATTGGTAATTTCATGCCTGCAGTTCCTTCACTTCGACGCGCACGATCCAATCGTCGTTCTCATATCGCACCGTCGCCTCGTCGACGACCCATTCATACTCGCCAAACTCACTCAGGCGGCGATCGATCAACATTTCAAAAACAGACGTCGCTTCCTCAATGCCCGGCTCCCCGCGAAGGCGCGTCAGTGCAACCTCAGCCGGTGTATCTCCCGCCAGATCGAGGGCCCCGACATTCCAAACCAATTTGGCCATCCCCACGGCCTGCCGGAACTCGTCGAGGTTGGTCGCGATCTCGAGCAGGGGCGCCGCAAAATCGACGAAGACCGTCGAATATTTTTTTACTGGATCTTTTTTTCGTTTCATGTTGATGCGCTTTCGCTGGACCCTCATTGCGTCGGATATTCGATGCAAAGCTTCAGAGGTGGATTGCCAGCAATTTCAGGAAAATACGAGTGTCAACGCCAATCATACTCGGCAGGATGAAGGTGTGGAGCAAGAGAAAACCAGAAGCCTCCACCGAGATTCCTGCCCACATTTTACCATCTCCAGCAGAACTGGCGTCGACTACCGTTGAATCATAGCGGCTCTCCTGATTATGCTCCGGCGAATCAGAGATCGACCCTAGGTGAGGCCAACCGTGCTTGTCCTACATATCAACTGGCATCCGTCCGGCAGAGCTCATCTGTGGGCTGAAGACCCGACGCGGCCGCCGCAGTACGCGCCAAAACCCGGACGTCCACCCAAAGTGCCGGCGCCGCGGGCCCATCCCTTCGCCACGTTGGCTGCCGACGTTCGCGAGGCACTCGCGAAGGCGGCTCCGTTGGCTGATTTTGGCGAGTTCGAAGCCGGTGAACTGACACTTCTCCTTCCGTCGACCAAAGATGGTCCCCAGGCGTCGCCGAGACTCGTGCGCGATGAAGATGAAGAGGTCGACGTCGTCTCCGATCGGATCTCACCTTGGGTAGTGCCAACACTCTCGCTGCGTCCAGGGGAGACCGCACTTCTACTGGATGAGCTTAAAGAAGAACTGCGCGGCGCCTTGTTCAGCGACTCCCTATACTACTGGCGAGCCGTGAGCGCGCTCGCCAGGGAATTTGTAAGCGCCGGTCGCGTGCTCCCGGGGCTGGAGATGGTCGATGACGTAGTGCGAGCTACGTGGCGCCCGCTGCCGGCGACGGCGGAGGATTTTGCGCGACTGCAGGTGCTTCGAGAGGCGATGCCGCCGATGGCGCGCGCCACGGTCACGGAAAGCATCACCACGAGCGCAAAGAGCGCCGGCTGGGGGAGGGCGGACGTGCCCTCGGCGAGGCATATCCTCGTCACTTGCTTCGAGACCCTGGTCGATGCTCTGGTGCGCCTAAAATTGGCCGGTCACCGCATTCCGAGTACCTCGCAATCCGCCGAGTCTGTCCACAAACTTTGGGTGCGAGCCCTCGCGGGCACCGATGGTAGACTCGAAGCTTCCCCCGGCGACATCGCTGCGCTGAGCGAAGACCTCGATGCCTGGACGAGACCGCTTCGGGCCAGTCAGGAGCGCGATGTCCGGCTCTGCTTTCGACTCTCGCCGCCCGAACCCGACTCAGACGAGGTCGAGGAGATTGACGACGGCGTCGTCTCCGTCAGCCGCGGCCCGTGGAGGGTCGACTTCTTACTGCAGGCAACGAACGACCCCAGCCTCCTCGTCGAAGCTGGGGTCGTCTGGCAGTCCACGGGAAAGACCCTCGAAGTCATCGAGCATAACCTCGAGCATCCGCAGGAGGCCCTCCTGGAGGAGTTGGGCCGCGCTCTCAGGCTGTTCCCGGCCGTCAAAGATGCGCTCCATGAGGCAAGACCGACGCATCTCGAGCTCTCCGCGGCTCGAGCCTACGAATTCTTGAGCGAGTATGCGCCGGTGCTCGAGCAATCGGGGTTTGGTATCATCGTGCCCGCCTGGTGGCACGAGCCGCAACGACGGCTCGGAGCAAAACTCGAGACCGACGCGAAGAGTTCTAGCAAGCCTCGCAGCTCAGGTAGCGGTCTGGGCGTGAGTCAACTATGCGACTTTCGCTGGGAGGTCGCGCTCGGCGACCAGGATCTGTCCCGTGAAGAGCTGGAGCGACTCGCCGAACTCAAGATGCCCCTGGTGCGGGTTCGCGGCCAATGGGTGTCGCTTCGGCCCGAGGATATCGAGCGCGCCTTGCGGCTATTCGACGACGACGAAGGCGGCGAGATGACCGCCGGAGAGGTGATCCGCGTGGGCCTGGGCCTCAACGTTGCCCAGATCTTCGCAGGGCCATCAAGTAGCCCTGGTGCCGCTGGCGTAACTTGCGAAAACCTTTCCACAACGTCTTCCAGCCGGGAGGTCCACTCCCCGGCCC
>SLPW01000578.1 GCA_007131755.1 Myxococcales bacterium
CCCATCCCCACCCTCTTGATTGATCACATCTTACGTTGGCTCTGGTTCTGTCGGCCCGAGAACAGAGTATCTTGGAGCGATGCCATCCCTGGCATCGTCGTCGCAATACCCCGCCATCGCCGGCGATGCCAGGGATGGCATCGCTCCATCACGTGGTGGGTTAAAACCTCGTATCACGGCAGGGGTTACGTAGATGTGCAGGATTATGAGGTCCCCATCTCCCCAATATCCGCGGCATCTCCCTTGTCTTTTTACGGCGAAAGGAGCGCGTGGCGGCTAGCCCCCCAACTCAACCCAGGTGCCGGACCGGGCGTGGGGATCGACATCGGCGGGAAGCAAAAAACGCCCCTCCGTCCAGCCCTCGGGCCAGGGCTGAAGCGTTGCGGGAGCACTCTCACTATGGGCCGGATGTTCCCAGCGCAGCACGCCGTCGCCGGCGCCCAGCCGGTCTCGCAACGCCAGGGCCAATCGACCGAAGCTATAACGAGCGTTGATCTCGGTCACAGGCCGGAGCACCTCCTCATTCCCCAACATTCCGACCATGGCGTCGATCCCCAGGGGGCCGAAATAGCCCTCGTCGGCCACTTCACGGGCAGCTAAGCCCGCTTTTTCCAGAAGCTCGGCGGCAACATCCAGCTCGCCACCGCAGAGGATGCCCCGAAAGGTGCCCCGCCGACCCGTGAGCAGTCGACACAGTCCGACGAATTCCACCTCTCCTGTGGCAGTGATATCGTAGTGAAACGAAAACTCCCGGCCCACGTCGAGCAGGGGCTCGACCACCAGGGACAGGCCACGTCGAAATTGGGCCTTGGCCCATTGTCGCACCTTTTGCGATGGAGGATAGGACATGCCCCGTCTCTGACGGCGACCGCTGACGCCCCAGGGATGTTTGAGGAGCCAGGGGCCGTCGAGCCTTCGCAGGGCTGCGTCGAGGTCCGGCGCATTTTGCACCAGTCGCGCTCCGGGCAGGTGAATATCCAGGCGGCGCTCCAGGCGGTGGGAAAATACCTTCGAGTTGACCCGACGTACCACCTCCAGCGGCGGTGCATCGACGCGAAGTCCGCTCTTCTTCGCCGCGTCGACCACAGGCGGTGTCCAACCCCAGGCGACGAAGCGGCGTCCCTGAGCGCGATGTGGAAACCCGTCGCCCCGGGCTGCTTCGACGCCCAGCACTTGCGCTCCCGGCGCCACGAGCCGCAACACCGCCTCCCAGCGCCGAGCCACGGCCAGCACCTTCTTCGGCACCTCGCCATGCGCGCTGGACTCCCATCGCTCCCAGGTGTACTCGAAGTCGAGATTGCTCAGGACATAAGTCATGGATGTCCTTTGTTTGGGCCCCGAAGGGTACGATTTGCCGAAAAATCCTTGAACATTCGAGCCGAAACGTGCTTTGTTGGCTTCGAAGTCAGGCTGTGAACCAAGCATTACGGAAAAAAATGAGCACTTCCACCGCGAGTCAGTATACCGCCGAGGACATCACGATCCTCAAAGACCTGGAGCCGGTCCGCAAGCGACCGGGCATGTATATCGGTGGCACCGGAAAGGCCGGCCTTCACCACCTTCTGTGGGAAGTAGTGGACAACTCGGTGGACGAGGCCATCAATGGCTTCGCCTCCACCATCGAGATCACCCTCCACGCCGACGCCGGCTCCATGACGGTCTCCGACAACGGTCGGGGCATCCCCGTCGATCACCACCCCGAGGAAAATCGCAGCGCCCTGGAGATCATCCTCACCACCCTGCACGCCGGCGGGAAATTCGACAACGGAAATTACTTCACCTCCGGCGGACTCCACGGCGTGGGCTCGTCGGTGGTCAACGCCCTGAGCAGCGAATTGGTGGCCACCGTGCGCCGCGACGGCCTGCTCTTTCGCCAGCGCTACGAGCGGGGCATCCCCGACGGTCCCGTCCGCGAAGTTGGCGAGGCCCGGGGCACGGGGACGGCCATCTTCTTTCGGCCCGATCACGAGATCTTCGAACACGTGGAATTCGACGCCGAGATGATTGGCGAGTGGCTCGAGATCAAGGCCTACCTCAATCGGGGACTTCGCATCGTCTTTCGCGACGAGGTCAGCGACAGCTACCACGAGTTCAAGCACGACGGCGGCGTCTCCGACTTTCTGGGCCATATCCAAAAACAGAGCAAACAGGCTCCCATCCACACCGACATCATCACCATTCGCGAGCAAACCCCCGCCTCCGGTGTGGCCCGCATGGAGATCGCCATTCAGTGGACCGAGGACACCTCCGAGGATATCCGAACCTTCGCCAACGGCATCCCCACCGTCGACGGCGGCACCCACGAACAGGGCTTCAAAGACGGCATCGTAAAAGCCCTTCGCAATTTCATCGACGCCCACGACATCGGTCCCAAGAGCCTCTCCATTCACTCCGAGGATATCCGCGAGGGCCTCAAGGCGGTGGTCAGCGTCTTTATGGAAGATCCCCAATTTCAGGGGCAGACGAAGTCAAAGCTCAACAACCCCTCGATCCGAAGCCTCGTCAGTGGAGAGGTCCGCACGACGGTGGAACAATATCTCCACACCCATTCGACGACGGGCCACGATATCGGCCAGCGCATCATCCAGGCCGCCAAGGCCCGAAAGGCCAGCCGTTCGGCCGCCAAAAAGGTCAAGAGAAAGCGCGCCGTCAGCCATCGCCTCAACCTGCCCGGAAAGCTGGCCGACTGCGCGAGCACCGACCCCGAGGAGAGCGAATTATTCATCGTCGAGGGCGACTCCGCCGGCGGCAACGCAAAGCAGGGGCGCGACCGGCGCACCCAGGCCATTCTTCCCCTTCGCGGCAAGGTGCTCAACGCCGAGCAGGCCTCCATGAGCCGGGTGACGAAGAATAAGGAATTGAGCAATGTCATCGACGCCCTCGGCTGCGGCCTGGGCGACGACTTCGACGCCGATAAGCTGCGCTACCACAAGATCATCCTCCTGATGGACGCAGACAGCGACGGCCATCATATCTCCACCCTGCTGTTGACCTTCTTCTATCGCTATATGCCCCAGCTCATCGACCAGGGCTTTCTATATATCGCCCAGCCCCCGCTCTATCGCATCGACTACGGATCGACGACGAAGTGGGCTCTGACCGACGCCCACCGAGATCGAATCCTGAAGAAGCTCGACGGACAAAAGCGAAATTGGAAGATCAATATCCAGCGCTTCAAGGGACTCGGCGAGATGATGGCCGACACCCTGCGCGAGACCACCCTCGATCCTGAGGAGCGACGCCTCTTGCAGGTCATCGTCCCCGAAGAAAAAGAAGAAGAGACCGACCAGGTCATCGGCGGACTGATGGGCCGCGACGCCTCGGTGCGCTTTGACTTCATCATGGAGAACGCCCGCAACGTCGAGGAGTTGGATGTGTGACGGCGGGTAGTGGGTAGTGGGTAGTGGGTAGTGGGTAGTGGGTAGTGGGTAGTGGGTAATGGGTAGTGGGTGCTGGGTGCTGGGTGCGTAATCACCATAATCGGCTGACGAGATGGCGGAACCCTTCGTATTTCATTTTCGGGCGGGGCCGAAGAGGCGTCCGGAGGTGATGTATATGCTTGACCTGGACTGCCGCTGTCCCCTCTGTTTCCACGAGCAGGTCCAGCGCTTCTACCACAGCACTTCCTTTCACGAACTGACCTTAGTGGGGCTCGACGAGTTGGCCGACAGTGGCGCGCTCAAGGCCGGTTATCTCTGTGAGAATTGCGGCGAAGCCGTCGGCAGCGTTGATGTGCGAAATACGGTGCTCACCTACGGATTTGCCGACGACGCGGGCCTTCTTCGCATCTTCCACGACCTGAAGGCCCGGCGGCGACGCTACGAGGTCACCGCCTGCCGCCGACTCGACCCGCAGGAACAACCCCGATGGGGCGCCGATCCCGATTTTCACTCCCATGATCACCATGTGCTCGAAGAGCTTCGCGAGCCCGACGTCGAGAGATTGCTGAACCGGCCGTTCAACCCGAAATTGGCCGTCCGCGACGCCCTCGAATCCGCCCTGGAAGATGGCACGACAGAACGCATCATTCGCATCAGCCCCGATATGTGGCTCCTGATCTCCCGGGGCGACACATCACCTGACGAGATCATCAAGAACCGGGGCGACGACGACCTCCTGCGAGCCGGCGAAGACGACTCTCTCCAGACCATCGATCTTCTGGACAGCGCGCCGAACGCGACACCCCTGGGCCAGGATCCGACGAAGCTGCCCGGCCGATGGGGCACCTGGCTTCCCGACGCCATCGTCGACGCTCTCCGGTATGACGACCTGTCGGCGCTCTTTTTTGTCGATCCCGAAAACGCCATCGCCGTCGTCGAGCGCACCTTCGAGGTGGCCCGCGTCGACTACACTCGCCAGGAGTCCGTCGACGATCTGCGCTTCGTCGATCTGACCACCCCCACGGAGATCCTCTTTCCCCGCGAGCTCTCTACGGCGAATATCCTTCGCCGGGCCGTCTTCACCGGCCTGACCCCCGGCGAATCGGCGCGGTTGAGCGCCGAGGAGGTCGTGGGAGCCCTGCTCGACGTCTGGTAAGTCTCACTTTAGGACCGCAGTCTTGGCGACCTCAATGACCCATAGCGGCTCATCATGAAGCAGCGAGGAAAGAAATTGCTCTACCTCACCATCATCACCCTCGTCGTGACCGTCTCGGCGCTGGGATGCGCCGGCCTATTTCAGCACCGGCTGATCTTCTTTCCCGATAGGCTGGACAAAGACGAGGATCTGAGCTGGACCGGGGCCAGCGAGGAGGTCTTCGTGACCACCGAGGACGGCGCCCGCATCCACGGACTCTTCTTCGAGGCGCCCCGAAAGTCGCGAGGGGTGGTGCTTTATTTTCACGGCAACGCCGGCAGCGTCGCCTCCTGGTATCAGGTGGCGCTTCGCCTGAATCACCACGACGTCGACGTCTTCCTCGTCGACTATCGCACCTACGGAAAGAGCCGCGGCGATCTCTCCGAGCAGGGATTGTATTTCGATGGCGAAGCGACCTACCAATACCTGATCGACAGGGGTTATGCGCCGGAGGAGATCGTCGTTCACGGCCGCTCCCTGGGCGGCGCCGTCGCCACATGGGTCACAAAAAAATACCCCGTGGGAGGCCTGATCCTGGAGACTCCCTTTACCGATCTTCCAAGCCTGGCCCGCGATCTCTATCGCATCGGACTCCCACAGCGACTCTTTCGCTTTCGATTCGACAACCTCAGTCGAGCTTCCGATATCGACGCCCCCACCTGGGTCGTCCATGGCACGGAGGACGGAATCGTCCCTCTGGAGCACGGCCGCCAGGTCTACGAAGAGCTCCCCGAAGCCTGGAAATTCACCGTCATCGACGGCGGCGGACACAACGACCTGATGTCCTTTGAAGAGTACTCCCGCGATCTAATATCATTCTACGACCTGATCCTCGCTCCCTGAGAAGCCGAGTAGGGACCTCAGGTAACGCACTACTAAGCTTCCAACTCCTCGAAAATCCGCACCACAGCTCGCTCGACGAAGGTATCGGGCTCGCGCGGCATACGTGGAAGGCCGGCGGCCAGCTTGACGCAGTCGAAGCGATGGGCGCCGCGCAAAAACCAGGACGGAAGATAGGCGACGGGCGAAAATCCGTAGCTCAACAATTCAAAATAGGCCTCTTCCTGATTGACCGGAATCGTCAGTCGCAGATCGCGGACTCCCTTCTTCTGGACCCGTTCTTTGAACTCCTTGATGATCTCCACCGGATAAGCTCCGGCGGCGTTCTCAATCTCGATATAATTTCCCTTCGAATGGTACGTCGGCCAGACGCGCCCCGAGATCATGGGCGCTCCCGTACCCTGGGGACAGCCCACCGGATAGTTCTTCGGATAGGGAATGCCCTGCTCGGACTCCTTGATCTTCTCGATAATCCGCGTCGCAAAGGGGGTTCTCGTAATGGAGTTGAGCGGGGCCTCGACGCGCTTTTTCTCGTTCGAGGGATGGGGAAATCCCATGATCAACTCCGCGTCGGTGACCCGACGGGAGTTCGGGGAGGGCCGAAACCCCCAGCAGGCTGCCCCCATCTTCTTGACCCTTCGAAATTCCTTCTGAGTGCTTACCCGCAGATAGACCACGCCGTGTTTTTTCAGTCCCAGGCGCAAGGTGGCCTTAAAAAGGGCCTTCGTGACTTCGGCGCGGCGATCGATCTGGTCCACCGAGATGGGACCGATGCGCAGGGATTGATTCCAGGGATATAAAAAAGCGACGCCACAACCCAGAATTGCGCGCTGATGAGCGGCGATGACGATCGCCATCTCCTCGGCGCGAATCAACTCCGCGATGGTCTGCGCCGAAAAGAGCTGATCGTGCTCGAAGGACTCGTCGTGGACCTGCTGAAAGAACTGGCTGAGCACCTCAGCGTGCTCCAGCTTTGCGAGGGTGATCTTCATCGTATTTCCATTGAGGGCGTCCGTTTTACGACCTATTCCTGCGGCATTCTCTGCCTCGTCAACACCATTGTCAATGACGTGGCCGCAGGGGGGTGATCGGGTTCCGTCGGTAGTCGTTCCCTGGCCCGGGACGGGGGCGGGGCCAGGGCGGACTCGACCACAGGGAGTTCTACAACCGATCAAGGTGGCTCATGCCTCCGACTTTTGCTCTGCCCCCTTTTCCTGGGCTCTCCATTCAATACATCAGCCGATATTCCACCAATTCTTCGACGATATTGCTGCGGTGCTCTCCCTCCGGCGAATTGTACAGATCCCGTCGTACCACGCCGCGATCGGGGGCGAAATAACGAACCACCTCCGCCTCACGCAGATAGGGATCCCAAAGGCCGAGGGCTCCCGTCCCCTCGATGCGAAAGGCGCGGCGAAAGGTCCCGGCCGGCACATCGACGTCATGCCACTTCTCGTCGACCCGAAATACCGGGTCTTCTTGCGTCCCCGTGCGCCTCCACCCGTCTCCGGGTTGCACGGGAAAATGCATCAACGCCACCCGTCTCTGGAAATAGCCCAGCAACCAGCCTACGTCGTCGATTCGCTCGCGACAGTTTTCATCACAGGCATAGATTTTTCGCGGCGTCACCACCCACCACTCCCGGGTGCGCGTATGGCGACGGTCGTTATAAGAGCGCAACAATTCCACAAGCCGCACCGGGCCGTGTCGCGCCACGTCGCGCACCTCCAGGATCACCTCCTCGGCGGCCAGACCTTCCGGACGATCTTCGATTCGTTGATCCAACGAGTCCGCCGACTCGTCGACACCCACATCGGCGTCAAAGCGTCGATACCGCCAGAAGGTCCCCACTCCCAACGGGAAGGGATATTCTCTGGCTCGCATCAACTGCGGTTTCAGGTGGAGTCCCGCATCCAAAAAGACCTGAAAATTCGGATCCGTCTCGATCTCCGAGGCCACATGGAAGACCGACCGACCGAGCTCGTCGACGACGATGAAGATCCGCGAGATCCTGAGTTCGAACTCCACGCCGGCCTCGGCATCTTTCAGGATGACCTGGTTGTGCCAATACTGAACGACGTCGTCCTCTTCTTCATCGGCGCTTCCGCCGTCGAGCCTTCGCGCACTGCCCAGCTTCAGCTCCCGAAAGCGAATCCGCTCTACCAGCCCCTCATCGGGGGCCTCCGAAGAATGAGGTTGAGCAAAGGAGTCCCAGGTGGACAGAGATTCTCCCATTTGGTTGTCGACGAACTCACGGGCCGACGTCTCGTCTACGTTGACCAGAGCGGCATAGGCCCTGGCGTCGACGAAGACGTACTCCCACAACTCTTCGTCGCGCTCGAGCAGAGCGCGGGTGATGGCCTCCCCCAGCGCCTCTTCGTCACGGAGAACGGGAAAGTCCGTGGCGTCGGCCTCCTCCAATCTTCCCCATGCACCGTCGGCAATTCCCTCCAGAAGCTGGCGCTCCAGCCGTCGCTCGCGCACCGCCGCACCCTCCGGCGTCAACTCCGGATCTTCCGTATAGATCAGGGGCTGCAGCGGATGCACAGACTCCCCCTGCGGCGCAGCTTCTCCATCACTGCATCCGACCAGAAATCCTGCACTCAAAAGCCCCCCGACAAAGACGATGCGCCACATCCTGCGCTCCCACGTCGAGACCTCCATCATCCCCCACTTTGAGCCCATCCCCCTGCCCTGTCAACGCAGCGCAATTTCACGAACTCCTCCCGGCCATTGACTGCCCGAAAAAACAAAAAAGCCGGAGATCCCGACGTCCGACTCTGGAATCTCCGACTTTTTTTTAGCGGGGTAGACGGGACTCGAACCCGCGGCCTCCGGCGTGACAGGCCGGCGTTCTAACCAATCTGAACTACTACCCCATACAACCAAATTGTCCGCCACCGAAGTGACGCGATGCTGTGCATCAGCGGGGTAGACGGGACTCGAACCCGCGGCCTCCGGCGTGACAGGCCGGCGTTCTAACCAATCTGAACTACTACCCCGTAGTCGCTACCGGCGACGCCGGTACATCTTGCGTCCTGTGTGAACACGACGCATATCAAATGGGCGCAACAGGACTTGAACCTGTGACCTACGGCTTGTAAGGCCGCCGCTCTCCCACTGAGCTATGCGCCCACACCTGCGATGTTCCGGCGCCGCGCCGGGCCGATGTCACTTCGTCCCGACACCTCCCGAAGACATCGTCATCCTCGGAAGCGGACAGGGAAGATAAGTGAGCCAAACCACCCCGTCAAGTTGTTTTGTTGGCCTCACTGTGATCATCGCCGAAATCAGCACAACCCGCCCTGGCCCCGGCCCGATGTTGATCCGTGTCGAAGTATAAGGTCCGGGCCACTACTACTCTGAGGAGGGGAGCGAACGTAGGAAAAAGGCAACAGCAAACACCGGGCCTGGACGAGGGCCAGGGACCGGGCCAGGGAACTGCTACCGACACAAACCGATCAAACTCCCTCACGAAAATATCCTTGCTAAGATTCGGTCCTTTCGTTATGAAACTTGGCCTGCCGCATGTGGGAGGTATATCTGCCCCCGATGCGGCACCGCTTTTCGACGCGCAAAGGAAATAGGGCGTCGACGCGATTCGTTCGTCCGTTGCCGTGGACATGCATCATTTGCCATCGGCACACCGAACGGGCCCATAGCTCAGCGGTAGAGCCGCCGGCTCATAACCGGCCAGTCCCTGGTTCGAACCCAGGTGGGCCCACTTCGCGGGCCAACGGCGGCGAAGGGCGACGAAGATATGGATCGGATGTTTCGCTCCACTTCGACCGCCGCCTTCGTGCCCTCGATGGCGAGGAGATACTCCTTGCGTATTTGCTTGTGATGATCACGATCATCTGCGTCACCGACCACGACGGCCTTCGGGCCCACCGGTCAAACTTTGATACGGCGACTCGACGCCGTGGCACCAGAGGCACCTGGAGATCATGCTGTTTGACACACATCGGCCATATAGACCAACCGGTTCGACACCACTGGTCGTCACAAGCCTTCGGTCCTTCGGGACCTGGCGCGTCGGGACCACGCGCCAAAACAACAACGACGGTTCCATAACGCGAGACCAAAGCGCCTGAGCTAACACTCAGGCGCTTTTTCTATTCGGATACCTATCGGCGAGGTGAACATTGAAGGAGCAGCTGGCGTTACTTCGAGAACTGCAGAATATCGACCTCGAACTGGACGAGATCAAATCCGAAAAGGAAGAGATCGTCGCACGACTCAAGGAGAATACGGGCTTTCTCGACAGGCTTGTCGAAGATCTCAACGACCAGAAAGAGGAACTCGACGAAATCCGCACCCTCCAGCGCAGCAAGCGCGGTGACCTTGATGACATCAAGGAAAAACTGACCCAGAAACAAAAGCGCCTCCGCGAGGTCAGCTCCAACCGCGAATACAACGCCGTGGAGACTGAGATCGAGAGCCTCAAGAAATCGGCGGAGCAGACCGAAGAGGAGCTGCTTCACCTGCTGGAGGTCATCGAGTCCACCGAGGCCTCGATTAAGGAAAAAGAGGACAAGATCGTCCAGCTTCGCGAGGGCATCGCCTCCGACGAGGCCGCCGCCGAACAGGAATTGGCCAAGCTCGACGACACCATCAAAGCCCTCGAAGATCGACAGGAAGAAGCGCGCACCGAGGTCAGCCGCCGGGTCATTCACAAATACGACTTCATTCGAAGTCGACGCCCCGGATTGGCCGTCGTCGCCGCAAAGGATGGACACTGCGAGGGATGCTTTATGGCACTTCCTCCTCAGCAGTTCATCGAAATTCAGCGCGGTGAATCCCTCGAGATCTGCCCCAGTTGCAACCGGATCCTCTATTTCTGGGAAGACGCCGTCGGCGAGGAGTCTCCGGCCGAGTCTCTGGAAGAGGCCTGAGCAAGGGGTATGGTGGGAAACAATTCCCCCTCGTCGATGGTTTACTTTTGTGGACATCACGAGTAGTGAGTCCGCTGCGTCCCGGCAGGCTCGATCGCCGTCCGGTGCTCGGAGACCAGAATTTTCGAGTCCCGGAGGGAGGAAAGTCCGGGCATCACAGGGAAGGGTGGTCGGTAACGCCGACCGGGGGCGACCCCAGGGAAAGTGCCACAGAAACAAACCGCCTCGCGCTACCGGCGACGGAAGCACCGGGGTAAGGGTGAAAAGGTGAGGTAAGAGCTCACCGGGGCGGCGGTGACGTCGCCCGTCCAGGCAAACCCCACCTGATGCAAGGTAAACAGAGGTCGAGGCTTATGCCTCCGAGGTTTCCCGCTTCGCCGGCCTCAGGTAACCGCTCGAGCCCGACGGCAACGTCGGGCCTAGATGAATGATCGGCGTCGCCAGATCCTGGCGAGACAGAACCCGGCTTATGCGCCGGGACGCATCACCCGACGGCTTCGCGCCGTCGGGTTTTTTTATTTCAGCCGCTCCAGGACAAGCGGCGGCGCCTGGGGACGCTCTTCACCGACGACGATGGCTTCGCTCAGCCGGCGAAGCGCCGCCTCCAGCGCCGCCTCGTCGTTGTAGTGAACCGTCAAGATCGGCTCTCCCGCCTGCACCTGATCGCCCCGTTTTTTGTCGAAGACCAGCCCCACGGCGGGGTCGATTTCGTCTTCCTTCGTGCGACGTCCCGCGCCCAACTCCGTGGCCGCAAGGCCGATCTGTTCGGCGTCGATGGCCTCGATATAGCCCGATCGCTTTGCGTCGAAGGTCGCCCTGTGGGCCGCCGTCGGCAACAGAGAGGGGTCGCGACATGCCTGGGTATCTCCTCCCTGAGCCTCGACGATCTGCAAGAAGATCTCCATCGCCGATCCGTCCTCCAGAAGTCCCCGAAGCCGCGCCTTCGTCCCCTCCCGATCGCCGTCGGCCTGACCCGCCACGTCGACCATCTCCGCCACCAACTCCACCGTGAGCTCCGTCAGATCTTCCGGCCCCTGCCCGCGCAGGGTCTCCAGGCTCTCCACCACCTCCAGGCTATTGCCCACCGCGCGCCCCAGGGGCTGATCCATATCGGTGATCAACGCCCGCACGGGCCTGTCCATGGTGGCCCCGATATCGATCATCGTCTGCGCAAGCTCGCGCGCCCGGTCGATATCCTTCATAAAGGCCCCACTCCCCACCTTGACGTCGAGCACCAACGAGTCGATCCCCTCGGCCAGCTTCTTGCTCATGATGGAGCTCGCGATGAGGGGAATGCACTCCACCGTGGCCGTCACGTCACGAAGCGCATACAACTTCTTGTCCGCCGGCGCGATCTCGCCGGTCTGCCCGATGAGCCCCAATCCGATCTCGTCCACCAATTGCTTGAAGCGCTCCACCGGCTGATTGACGTCGAAACCGGGAATGCTCTCCAGCTTGTCCAGAGTCCCTCCCGTATGTCCCAGACCCCTTCCCGAGATCATGGGCACCTTTAGCCCTGCCGCCGCCGCCAGAGGAGCCAGAATCAGCGACACCTTATCACCCACTCCTCCCGTGGAGTGCTTGTCCACCTTCGCCCCCTCGATGGCCGACAGATCGAGCACTTCACCGGAGTACAACATGGCCTCCGTCCACGCCGCCAACTCCTCGGCGTCCATGGATCGAAAATAAACGGCCATCAAAAACGCCGACATCTGATAGTCCGGCAACTCTTCTGCCGTATAGGCGTCGACGAGAGCCCGCAACTCGTCGGCGGACAGAGGATTTCCGTTTCTCTTCTTACGAATCAATTCCACAAAGAGCATGATCGGTCCTACCTATCGAAAGTGATGAGCGATTCCCCCTGATTAACTGGCGCTTAGGGGGGAAAGTACAGCTTATCTCCCCACGCCAAACCAATGCAAGGAGGTCTGCCCATGTGGGTGTGATCGGTTTCCGTCGGTTGTTGTTCCCAGGCCCGGGCCCCGGCCCTCGCCCAGGCCCATCCTTTGTTGTTGTTTTTTCCGGGTTTTC
>SLPW01000163.1 GCA_007131755.1 Myxococcales bacterium
ACACACCCGGGGTTATGACGTTATTTTCACGTCCTCTGGCCGAAGAAGTTGGCCAACTCCTCGGCTACTTCTTGCGCTTTCGTATAGGGACCGAAATGACCGGCCCCACTGATCTCACGAATCCGGGACTCCGGCAGATGGTCGGCGACGTATTCAACACTGTCCACAAACCAGTTCCCCGTATTGCTTCCACGCAATAACATCACAGGCACCGAGACCCGGGCAAGCACCGACGGATCCGTCGGGCTTGGCAGCTCGGACTCCGCTGCCAACTGAAGTTCCTGCAATAAAACCGGGATATCCGAGGCCGCTTCCTCCCAGAAATCAAATGCTCCTCCCTGCCTCAAGTCCACCTCGGTGTACAAACCTACCTCTGCGCTGGCCTCGACGAAGCCACGGGCCCCTTCGATCAACCGTCCTTCGGCGGCCAAGTTCCCCATCTGTGTCATTGCATTCTCAAAGTCCTCGGCGATCTCCTCGCCCTTTTCAAGCGCTCCCGGCTCGTAGGCCGCCACCGCAGAGAACGCCGAAGACTTCTCAGCTACGACGGGCACCCAGAGGGCGCTGCCCCACCCCACCAACCCTACCGGTTGCCCGATACTCTCGGCGTAGGCCACCACATCCTCCACCAGGCGCTGCGGAGACAGGTCACTACTGTGTTCGCTGAGCCCGCGATTTCTGGTATCCATCAGATAACAGGTACAGTGCCTACTCAGCGCCGGGACGACGTGACCCCAACTGGTTTCGCTGCTTCCCGGACCGGCCGGCAGGAGCACCACCGGTGGTCCCTGTCCGATTACGCGACCGACCACCTCCGTGCCATCTGCCGATTTCGCTCGGTGTACTCGCTTCTCACTACCTCCGTGAATTCCCGTAGCCATCACTCTTTCTCCCTTTGTAAAATGTAAATTCCCATTCATCCCCCACGGACAGCACCTCCGTGTCGTGATAAGGATCTTACGAATAACCACGCACTTTCCGTTGGCCAGCGCTTGCCTGCGCTCCCGACGGACCGGCAAGTTCATCGACACAGATTCGCCCCATCACCTCCCGTATGACGAGTGCGAAAGATGAAGCCCTTTGAGAAGTCTCGATTCCCCATTCGCTTCTTTACGCTGTGCCTGCTCTTCGCCGCCGCTTGTATCTTCGCTGCCTGCGGCGATTCGGAAGAGACGGCGCCCCCCGCCGAATGTCCCGACGCGGGCTGGCCGGACGACGTGGCCTCCGATGACACCGGAGGTGAAGAGCCCGACCCATTTCCCTCGCACGTCTCCCGCGCCGTCGTCGGCGCACTGGAGAGCCCCGGCGTCAATGCCTGGAAGGGGCGCGTCTGGGACATCACTGCCGACGCCACCCTCGCCGACGACTGGACGCTCGAGACCCCACCGTCGCACACCTGGGGAGGCTGGGCGGCCTCCTTCGACGTCGTCGAGCCCTGCGACGCCGGCGACTCCGATTGCGATCCCGACTTCGAACTTCGGACCTGTTCCTCCGACGACGACTGCGCCGACGGCGGCACCTGCACGACGCTCCAGTCCACCGTGTCTAGCCCCGGCGACTCGCCACGTACCCTCTGCGCCGGAAAATCCCACCACACCTACGAAGCGCTCTACGACCTCATCACCGACGCCGAAGAACTCGTCGACGTAACCAGCCTCTATCCTCCCAACGGCCCCTTTGAGGCTGCCCTTCGAAATGCCATCACCTATCTCTCCCACCGAGACGAGCCACCTCAAATCCGCCTGCAATTCGGTGCCATCATCCTCGACGAATTCGACGTCGACGAAGTCCTGGACACCCTGAGCCGTGACCTTCCCTCGGCCGACGCCATCCCCATCGCCGTCGGGACCTGGCGTGAAGGCTTTGACTCCTGGAATCACACCAAGATCGCCGCCGCCGACGGCCGGCGAGCCATCGTGGGAGGGATGAACCTCAGCGCCGGCACCTACCTTCGCGAAAACCCCGTCTTCGATCTCTCCATGGAGGTAAGCGGTCCTCCCGCAACGTCTGCCCAGGCCTTCGCCGAAGAACTATGGCGCTATACCTGCAACGCCCAATTCGTCGGTGAAACCGGCGTGGTCGACTACGACCTTTCCCCGGCAAGCAGCACCTGTCCCGACGACCTCGTCGCCCACCTCCCTGCCCCGGATGAATCCGGCGACGTCTGGATCGCCTCGCTGGGCCGCATGGGTGATATTGGCATCAACGCCGGCGACCTGGCCATCCTGGCCGCCCTCGACGCCGCACAGGAGTCCATCAAGCTCTCTCAGCAGGACCTCGGCCCGCTTCAACTGGGCCCCATCGAGAGCATGCCCTGGCCCAACGACATCTTCGACGCCCTCGCCAGGGCCATGACCCGCGGGGTCTCCGTCGACATCATCATGACCACTCCCGTCACCAACGGCGGCGGCTCCGGAGACGACCTGCCTTACTCCAACGGATGGACCGAACGAGACGCCATCAACCGCATCGAAGAGCGCCTCCTCATCAGCGACGAGTGGCTCCCCGACGGACAGACCGCCTCCCAGGTGCTCTGCGACAACCTGCGCATCACCGCCATCCAGCCCTTCCAGGACAGTTCCTGGCCCGACGACTCCGAATTCGCCAACCACGCCAAATCCTTCATCGTCGACGACCGTGCCTTCTACATCGGCTCCCACAATTTCTATCCCGCCGACCTCGCCGAATTCGGCTATCTCGTCGACGACGAAGCCGCCACCCAGACCTTGCTCGACACCTACTGGACTCCCCTGTGGCAGTCCTCGAGCCCCAATATCGACGACGCCTGTTGACGACGGAGCGCCGCTCTGCTGCTGCACCGGTCGGCTGCCAACCCTTCCGAAAACGAGTGAGCTTCAACAACCTCGGGCTCGACGACGACGCCATCGAAGAAGAAGAGGCCATCCTATCCGGCGAATTGGGCCGAATCCACGACGTACGCCAGGGCCCCGACGGCGCCATCTACGTCCTGCCCGACACCTCCGACGCCATGCTCTACAGCGTGGAAGCTGCCGAATGATTCGATGGGCCCGACGATGCGGGGGCCCGATCCCTGTGAAGAAAGTCCAGTGGGCGGTCGAATTTTCTTTGCTTTCGACGGGAGCGGCCCCCGCGCGGCTTGCCCGCGGGGGAGCAAAGACTGAAGAGCTAGTGCTCTACTTTCGACGGGAGCGGCCCCCGCGCGGCTTGCCCGCGGGGGAGCAAAGACTGAAGAGCTAG
>SLPW01000173.1 GCA_007131755.1 Myxococcales bacterium
CCCGGCTTTCGCGACGCCGTCGATGCTCACCCGGCGATCGATATCGCCCCGATTCCGTCCGTGATTCGACGCATCGACCCCACTGAGATGGGCTGTCGGCTCCAAATCGACCGACAAGACTGTGCCCTAACCCTCAACGTGGCCTGTCTTTTCGTGCGCATCGGTGTCGAGCCCGTTCTTCCCCGTGGCTGTGAGTCGCTTCAAACCGATGAACGCGGGTTTGTCGTCGTCGACGCCGACGGACGTAGCTCACATTCGTCGATCTTCGCCGCCGGCGACATCACCTCCACTCCCCTTCGATCTGTGGCCACTGCCGCCGGGCTGGCAGCTCGCGCCGCCCGCTGCGTCGCCGATGAACTCGGCTACCTGGGCGACGGCTAGATGTGCTCAACAGAGAAGTCTTAAGTCACTCGTAGCGATCACTCCAACGTCGCCAGTGCCAGCCTGGCGATGATGGCCATCGGGGTATCCTCTTCTTCTTCGGCTATCTCGGCGAAGATCTCCCGCGTGTCTGAGTCTCCTCGCTCAATGAGCTTCCAGGCCGCAATCAATCCCCCTGCTTCGCTGGAGAAGTCTCGAAGCACGCGCTCAAACACGGATTTGTCTTCGTCATTATTTTCCGTGGCGATGATGTGGACGAGGTCAACCCGCGTATCTTCCTGGACGTCCGGATTGACCACCGCCTTTCGTGCAATCGGCATAAGGGCGTCGCGATTGGACTTGACGTGGTTGACGCCCACAGAGCGAACCCGGCTCGTGCTGTGGGTGAGGATGGCCTCGTAGACGAGCTCCCGTGCCTCCTCACTCATGCCATGGGGATCGAGATCGTGTCCGAAGCGGTCCGGTGGATTGCGCAAGACCGTCGATAGATGACGGCCCGCCGCTTCGGAGTCCAACTCCAGAAGGGTCACGAACGCTCGCCACTGGATATGAGAGTCACGCTGTTGGAGGAGGTGCTCAAGAGAACGCACGGACTCCGGCAGTGCCAGCGCCCCGAGAGCCTCGACCAATGCCAGACGAACTTCCGGATTTCTGTCAGTACGCAAGAATTGGAGAATCTGGACCGAGCGGGCATCGCGAATCTGGCTGATGGCATGAATCAACTCCAGCCTGACCTCATCGTCGCCCTCTCCGGTCAACTGAGAGCGCAGGTCATTCAGAGAGTCCGGCTCCGCCATTTGTCCCAACCCTTGCGCCGAGAGCCGGCGCACATCGGAGCGTCCCTCGCCGAGGGCACCCGTGAGAAGCTGACGAGCCTCGGGAAGCCTCGTATAACCCAGCGCATGAAGGGCCACGAGCCGGTCGTTGAAGGTGGTGCTCGACATCTTGCGACTCAGATCGGCCAGAAGTTCCGTATCCACGTCGGTCGCCGCGAATGCATATAGTAATTCACGCTCCCGTTGCCGATCGGCACTCTCATCCAACTCCACCTCTTCAATCAGCGGCCGAATCTCGGCGATATCCGCTCGAGCTCCATATTCCAACAGGTGTTCTAAAATTTCGATGCGCTCCTGCGATTCGGCGCCGACCAGAGCTGCCGACAGCACTTCCGTGCCCCGCTGATCGCCGAGGACCACCAACTGGCGAGCGGCCCGTCGGCGAATGTCTGAGTCGGAGTCCCCGACGGCATCGCCCAGAAACGACACCAACGTCGACCGCAGATCTCTTCGATCCAGAAGAGCCTCGGTGATGTCGAGTTTTTGCGCTCGAATGGAAGCATCGCCGACTCCGGAGAAGCGCTCGGCGACCTCCAGGGTTTGCTCCCCCGTGGTATAGCTCAACGCCTCCATCGCCATTTCGCGGATTGCTTCGTCCTCCCCCATCGCCCGCTGGACCAACACATCGTAGATGGGGCCGGTCTGGTCGGCCATAAAGTATAGAATGGCCCGTTGCTGAGGCGGTGACGCCTCGTCGAAGGCGGCGTCCAGAACCTGCTGGAGCTTATCTTCGGGCAGGTAGGCCCACAGCCGGGTCAACGCCCCCGGCGTATCGGTGGCTCCCAGAAGTTGCTCGACCGTAAATTCGACGGCCTCGGCGTCATCGGTCAGCATCAGCGCCGCCGCCGTCGCCAGCCTCTCTTGCTGACCGACGGCGGTCTTGTAGACCTCGAGCTGATCGCGTTGATCCTCACTGCCCATATGTGCCGTTGCCATCAGCGCCGCCGCCGTCAATTCGGGATCGGCGTGATCGATATAGGTATCCACCATCTGGCGGACCTCTTCGGCGGGCTCCGATGCAACTGCCGACTGCCCCATCCCGACCATCGCGCAGACCAGGGCAACAAATACTGGATGCTTCCACTTCATCAGGTTCTCCAGGGGTTACGGCGGCGAACAGGGCCTGAGATCTCACCGGACTCGATCTTGACTTATTCCGGGCCGAAATATTCATCCATTCGTGAGTTGATCCGGCTCTCCACCTTCCCACGGAAGGGACGCGCAAAGAGCTTCAGGTCGATCTCGATACTCACGTCCGTGTCAGTGACGGCAAACCGGCCGGTGAATCCCTTGCCCTTCACATTCGCCCGGGTCTTGTCACCGTTCCAGTCGATGTCGTTTACCAGAGAGGAAAACTCCTCCTGGACGTCATTGACGATATTCTCCACTTTTCCCTTCGCTTCTTCCAGACTCATTCCATGCGAACGTTGAACCGAAATATCTGCCATGATTCTTGCTCCGAGATTGGGACAAAAAAATTGATACCAGAACGAGCAGCGACGGTAGCAATCGAGCAATTGCGGTGTCAACTCGTCACCACCTGATTCGATAGCTTTGGACTTGGTTCGCCTCCGCAAAACCGATAGACTCTTCCCTTCCACAGTGTACCCGAAGGGATTCCAAAATGCCCACTCCTCGGATCATCTTGCTGCTCACCCTGTCGACGTTGTTGGCCCTGTGCGCATGTACGGGCGATAGCATCACCGACGATTCGCCCTCCGATCCCGTCGTCGACGACGACGGAACGATATTCGTCGACGGCATCGCCATCGAACCGGCCGAACCCGAATTGGTCCTCTCTGACGAGGAATGGCGCGAACGCCTGAGCGACGAAGAATATGAGATCCTGCGAAGTCACGGCACGGAGCCCGCCTTCTCCGGCGATCTCCTCGACAACGACGCCCAGGGGGCCTACGTCTGCGCCGGCTGCGGACACGAACTTTTTTCATCGGAGACGAAATACGACTCCGAGACCGGCTGGCCCAGCTACTGGGAACCCATCGGTGAAGACTCTGTGGGCACCGAGATCGACGAGAGTTTCAATATGCTGCGCGTCGAAGTTCACTGCGCCCATTGCGCCGGACATCTTGGCCACATCTTTCCCGACGGACCGGACCCCACGGGGCTTCGCTATTGCATCAACTCCCTCGCTCTGAACTTCGAGCCCGCCCAATGACCTGCTCTCCAGGCGGCGTGTTTCCATCCCATCGAGCTTGATTATGCCCGCATTGCGCAATCCCGTCGCCACCGTCAGCCATGGGCGTACTCCCCTGGAGGCGCTGGGGTTCATCTTCACCGCTGTTGTCTTCGTCGGCAGTTGCGGCTTTTGTTGCTACTCCTGGCACAGCGGCAGCTACGACTATCAACTGCAGCGCGGCGAGCGTGTCATGCACTCGATGATGGGCGAAGAAAACCTGGAGTCGGCGGGGTTTTTCGAGGCTTATCCCGAGGGAAGGCCCAGTGATTTTTTGGAATTTTTGGAGACCGAGCAGGGAAAATCCCTCTGGCCACCGACACCGCGTGAATTTCGCGCTCAGGCCGACGTTCCTGAACTGGCTCGAGACCCCGAACAGCCCCTGACTCCAGAGGCGCTGAAATTCGTCGCCTACGAGGTCGATCCAGGCGATCCCATCCGCCAGATCGTCTACATTCCCAACGATGAGGAAGGCGTCTTCGACCTTCGCGGATACGTCGACCCCACTGAGTCGCCCATCCATACCTGGACTCTTCCCTTTCCCACCGACGCCGAACCCATCGATCCCTGATCGCCAGGATCCTTCGACGTCAGGGTCTCATGGCTCCGGCCCATTCCCGGGCCAGGGAACTACTACCGACGGGAATCAATCACACCCCGTCGGAAGCCTCATGATCCTACAAATCTCTGTAACCCCTTTTGTTCGTCAATAAAACCAACGGGATAAGTCAGTGCCCCAGAAAGTCCATCGTTGCCGTGATACGAGGCTTCAACCCACCACGTGATGGTGCGATGCCATCCCTGGCATCGCCGGCGATGGCGGGGTATTGCGACGACGATGCCAGGGATGGCATCGCACCAAGGTTCTCTGTTCTCGAACCAACAAAACCAGAGCAAACGCAAGATGTGATCAATCATGAGGGCGGAAGCACTCCCTTTCGACAGATTGCTTCACGATGTTATAAGCAGAAATTGACGATGCAGTGACGGGCCAATGGGAGAGCTTTTGCTGTGGAATTTCTTCGGCTCTCAGTTCGTCTTCCGTAAACCCCCCCCGATACCACCTTCTGATTGCGCGCGAGGACACAGACGATGGCAGGACATAGTAAATGGGCCAATATCAAACACAAGAAGGCTCGCCAGGACAAAAAACGGGGCAAAATCTTCAGCAAATTGAGCAAAAAGATCACCTCCGCCGCCCGCAGAGGCGGCGGGGATATGGAGTATAACTCCGAGCTCCGCGTCTACGTCGACAAGGCAAAAAACGCCAATATGCCCAAGGACAATATCGAGCGGGCCATCAAAAAAGGCACCGGTGAGCTCGAGGGCGTCAGCTTCACCGATTTTCGCTACGAGGGCTACGGACCCGGTGGCGTCGCTTTTCTCCTCGAGGGCTCGACGGACAACAAAAACCGCACCGTCGCCGATATCCGCCACTTCTTCGACAAAAACGGCGGAAACCTCGGGGAGGACGGCTGTGTCGCCTGGATGTTCCACTCTCGCGGCGTCATCAGCTTCGCCGACGACGGCGTCGATGACACCGACGAGTTGATGATGCTCGTCCTCGAATACGGCGCCGAGGATTTTGAGCAGGAAGACGGGGTCATCACCGTCACCACCGATCCTTCCACCTATGCTGAAGTCCGCGAAGCCCTTAAAGGTGAGGGCTTCGCGGACTTCATCACCGATGAGATCACGAAGGTCGCCGAAAATTCCCTGACTCCCGAGTTGGGAACGGTCAAGAAGAATATGGACCTCATCGACCTGTTGGAGGATCACGACGATATCGAGGAGATCTACCACAACCTCGACCTCACCGACGAAGTCGCCGAGGCGCTGGACGCCGAAATGTGAACCCCCCAGGAGGTCTTCGATGCGCATCCTCATTGTCGGTGCCGGCTCCGTCGGCCAACTCTACGGGCACGTTCTCAAGCAAGGCGGTGCCGACGTAGGCGTCTATATTCGACCCAAATATGTCGACCAAGCCCGAGAGGGCTACCACCTCTACGAGCGCAAGCGAGGCTTCAGCCAATCCGAACGCTTTGTCCCCGACTCCATCCACACCTCTCCCGAAGAGATTGTCGACCAGGAGTTTGAGGCGGTCCTCTTCTGCGTCCCCGCCCCCGGTCTGCGAGGCGGCTGGCTTGAACCATTCTGCGAGGCTACCGGCGACGCTACCCTCATCACACTCACGCCGGGTCTGGACGACCGCAAATTCATCGCCCGGCATTGTGAGGAAGAACGAATCGGAGTCGGTCTCATTACAGCCATCGCCTACCCCGCTCCTCTTCCCGGTGAAGAGGTCGACGAACCAGGGACTGCCTATTGGTTTCCCCCGATGACACCGGCCATGTTCGACGGCCCCCGCGAGCGCCTCGAACCGGTGCTGCAAGCCCTAAAAGCCGGGGGGATGAACTCTCGCTTTCGAAAGAATCTCGAGGTCGAGGCCGCCTACGGTGCCGCCGTACTCAATATCTTTATCGCCGCCCTCGAGGGGGCAGACTGGTCCTTCGACGCCGTCAAGGGATCGGCGGAAATTCGAAAGCTCATCGACGCCGCCTGGTCGGAGGCCATGGAGCTCATCGAAGATCGCTTTGAGAAAAAGCCCCCTCTGCCCCTTCGTTTTCTCGGTCCCACCACCCTACGTGGAGGCCTGATGATGGCTCCCATGGTCCCCCCCTTCGATCTGGAGACCTACCTGAAAGTCCACTTCACCAAGGTCGGCCATCAGACCCGGATGACCCTCGACGACTACATCGAGCGCCGCATCGAGCACGGCTGGGAGTCGCCGGCCCTGGAGAAGATTCGAGCCAAGCTATAGGGCTACTCCAAGCTCTCGGGCAGCGGACTTTCAATAACCACCGGCATATCTTGTACCGGATGGTCCATCATCAACCGATGGGCGTGAAGCATCATTCGTTCCACCTTCTGGCTCTCGACGTCCATCGGCCCCCCGTAGCGCTCATCTCCCACGATCGGAAGCCCCCGGCCGGCGAGGTGAACTCGAATCTGGTGGCGACGCCCTGTCAGTGGGCGTGCTTCCACCAGGTAGACCCGTCCCCGCTTACTCAGAACTTCGAACTCCGTTTTCGCCCAATCTCCACCGGAGTGCACCGCAACCTGCCTTCGTTCGGCTCCTCTCCCCTCTTCGGCGAGGTGATTGTCTACGACCCATCGCTCCCCGGCTCGGTGTTGTTGCTCCCTGTCGGTGCACCAGCACACGGCGCGGTAGATTTTTGTCACTTTCCGCTCCCGAAACGCCTCGGCCAACCCCTTATTCGCCCGCTTGTCCCGGGCAAATACCAATACCCCCGAGGTCCCCACATCGAGGCGATGGTGCAGCGCTACGTAGGGATTCTCGACCCCTCGCCACTTCAGGTATCGCTTTAAGGCCGCCACGGCATGATCGCGTCTCGGATCCCGAGTCACCTGACTGGGAAGCCCCGCCGGTTTGTCGATAGCTATGATGAACTCATCCTCCCACAGGATATTGTCGGGACTCAGGTTGACCTGTTTACGCGACTTCACCTTCCCTGCAACTTGTGGGTCGACATGGACCTCCACCTCGTCGCCCGCCTCGAGCCGCCTCGAAGCGATGCGCTCCACCCCTCCGTTTCGCTTGACCTTATTTGCGTCCAGCAGCTTCTTCGTCTTCTTACGCGAAAAGCCCCCATCCATGGACTCGTCGAGCCGCCGGGCCAGCACTTTGTCCAGCCGGCGGCCCTCCTCGTCCTGTCGAATCTCAAAGACAAATCGAGTCATCAGAATCGTGCGTTTCTGGGCGTGCGCGGGAAGGGAATTACGTCGCGTACGTTCTCGATCCCCGTGGCGTAGGCGATGGTGCGCTCAAAGCCCAATCCGAAGCCGGCATGTGGCACCGAGCCGTAGCGGCGCAGATCGCGGTACCAATCATATTCTTGTGGGTCGTGACCGAGAGCTTCGATGCGCTCGTCGAGCACATCCAGTCGCTCCTCGCGCTGCGCCCCTCCGATGATTTCACCCATTCCGGGGGCGAGCACGTCCATGGCGGCCACGGTCTTCCCGTCGTCGTTGAGGCGCATATAGAAGGCCTTTATATCTTTCGGGTAGTTTCTGACCACCACGGGCCGACCGACGTGTTTTTCGGCCAGATAGCGCTCGTGCTCCGACTGCAGATCGACGCCCCAGGAGACGGGGAACTCAAAGCCCTCCTCTTCCTGGACGCTCTCCAGAATCTCGACGGCCTCCCCGTACTCCATCTGCGCGAAGTCGGATTCGATGAATTTCTCCAAGTTTTCGATGCACCCCGGACTTATCTTGTCATCGAAAAACTCCATATCTCGCGTCGATCGGTCCAGCAGTTCTTTGAAGACATACTTTAAGAAATCCTCAGCCAGCTCTGCATCATCGTCGAGATCAGCGAAGGCGATCTCCGGCTCCACCATCCAGAATTCGGCCAGATGGCGAGACGTATTGGAGTTCTCGGCCCGAAAGGTGGGCCCGAAGGTATAGACCTTGCTCATCGCCAGGCAGTAGGCTTCGACGTTGAGTTGACCGGAGACGGTCAAGAATGCTTCCTGGCCAAAGAAATCCTGCGAAAAGTCCACCGTACCGTCTTCGGTGTGCGGAAGGTTCATCAGGTCCAGCGTGGAGACCCGGAACAACTCGCCGGCCCCCTCGGCATCGGATGTGGTAATGATCGGGGTGTGGATCCAGAAGAAGCCGTTATCGTCGAAATATCGATGAATCGCCGACGCCAGCGCGTGACGCACTCTCGTGGCAGCGCCAATCAGATTGGTCCGCGGCCTGAGATGTGCGTGCTTTCGAAGGTGCACCATGGTGTGCTCCTTCGGTGCCATGGGATAGGTATCGGGATCTTCGACCCAACCCAATACCTCCACTTCGTCGGCCTGAACCTCCACGGCCTGCCCCGCTCCGCGCGATTCCACCAGGGTGCCCGTAATCCGGACTGCGCAGCCGGCTGTCAGGTTGAGCACCTCTTCTTCGTAATTTTCCAGATCACCACCGATGACGAATTGCAACGTATCGAAGCATGAACCATCGTGGACCTCGAGGAAGGAAAACCCTCCCCTGGAATCGCGCCGGGTGCGCACCCAGCCCTCCACCGTTACCTTGTCGCCGGGCTCGACCCGACCCTGAAGCATATCGTCGATCATCGGTGTATCTTTCACGTCGATTTCCTCTCTGAATCTGGGAGTATTGCTGCACCGGTTCATAACACCAGCCTCATGAGGCGGCAACCCAATACGTGCGACAATCCGCCCCGTTGGTCAACGAATAACAAAGTCGCTACTATTTCGCGCCGATCCACTGGATTTGGATCGATTCGTCGGCTCCATCGACTCTGCAGGAACTCAGCGATGACCCAATCTCTCCCCGGACCGAGCAAGGCGTTTACCCGCTATGCGGTGATTTTTCTGGGCTATATGCTCCTGGTCATTTTATTCGGAGCCTGGGTGCGAATTACCGGTTCCGGCGACGGATGCGGCGCCAATTGGCCGGATTGCCACGGAGAGTTCATCCCTCGCGACCTGCTCGACGAGCACTCCACTCTCATCGAATATACCCATCGGGTCACCTCAGGCATCCTGGGCCCCATGGTGCTGCTATTGGTCTTCTGGGCGAAGAAACGCTTTGGAAGCAAACATCCCGTATTCTGGGCCAGCATCGTCACCCTGATTTTTATCATCATTGAATCCCTCATCGGTGCCGCCCTGGTCATGGGCGAATTGGTCGCCGATGACGATTCGGTGGGCCGGGCGGTCATGATATCAGTCCACCTGGTCAACACCATGGCGCTTACCGGATCGGCGGCTCTCGTCGCCTGGTGGTCTACGGGCAAGCCTTTGCCGAAATGGCGAGAGAAGACGCGGCTCACCGTTTTGTTGCTCGTCGCCCTGGGGGGGTTGCTGCTCACCAATGCCAGTGGCGCCATCACGGCCCTGGGCGACACCCTCTTTCCCACGGATCCCACCATTGGGGAGGGGTTATTTGCCGCCGTGCGAGACGATCTGTCCTCGGCGAATCACTTTCTGGTGCGGCTGCGCGTCATCCATCCCGTAGTGGCCGTCATCACCGTACTGTATATCATGGCGCTGACGTGGGTGATTCGCCTGCGCGACGTCACCGATTTGGTCGATAGGTGGGCCGGGTTTACCCTGGCCCTGGTGATCGCCCAGACGCTCATCGGTGTCGTGAATATCATGCTCGCCGCTCCCGGGTGGATCCAACTTATCCACCTGCTCTTTGCACAATTCGTCTGGATCAGCGCCCTCTTTTTGACCCTCTCCACCATGATGTCCGCGCGCAACGAACGCCTATGACCGATCTCACCACATACCCGGTCAGCATCGCCCCCATGATGCAGCGCACGGACCGGCATTTTCGCTACATCATGCGAAGCATCACCCGTCACACCCTTCTATATACGGAGATGGTCACCACGGGAGCCATCATCCACGGCGATCGGGAGCGCCTGCTGGGTTTTGAGGAACGAGAACATCCCCTGGCGCTGCAGATCGGCGGATCCGATCCGGACGAGCTGGCCGAAGCGGCCCGGATCGGCCAACAATTCGGCTACGACGAGATCAATCTCAACGTCGGTTGTCCCTCCAACCGGGTGCAAAATGCCCGGATCGGCGCCTGCCTGATGAAGACTCCCGAGGTCGTGGCCCGGGCGGTCGAGGCCATGGGACGTGCCGTAGACGTGGAGGTGACGGTCAAACACCGTATCGGCGTCGACGACAGTGACGACTACGGCGATATGCTTCGCTTCGTGGACACTGTGGCCGAGGCGGGCTGCCGCCGGTTCATCGTCCACGCTCGAAAGGCATGGCTTCAGGGTTTGAGCCCCGCCGAAAACCGAAATATCCCCCCCCTTCGTCACCACGAGATCTACCGACTCAAAGAGGAGCGACCAAATCTTATCATCGAGACCAACGGGGGCATCGACAACCACGACGAGATCGCCCGCCACCTCGGACACGTCGACGGGGTAATGATCGGCCGCGCTGCCTACGACGACCCCTGGCTATTCGCGGAAGTAGATCGACGCTATTACGGCGAT
Source organism: Myxococcales bacterium (assembly GCA_007131755.1). Classification (GTDB taxonomy): domain Bacteria; phylum Myxococcota_A; class Bradymonadia; order Bradymonadales; family Bradymonadaceae; genus SLJM01. The sequence goes on from SLPW01000173.1 coordinate 10,478, forward strand.
GATCAAAGCATTCCCACCCGGGGCGAAGCTCTGGAAAATCTCTTCGACTACATAAGCCACTGGACCGAGGAGCGCGGCCTAAAGCTCCACCATATCAGCCGCCATCTCCTCCAGCTCTTCCGCGGCCAACGCGGTGCCCGCGCCTGGCGTCGCCACATCAGCGACAATGCAAGCCGCGAAGGCGCCGGTGTCGACGTGCTGCGCGAGGCCCTCGAATTGGTCAGTGACGATTATGCAGCGGCGTGACGGCACCGCCCCTCCCCAACATGGGCACCCGCGATAGCGGGTCGTGGGAGGGGCCGAAGCGGTGCAGTTCACCGAATCTTCTCAATCTTCGAGAGGTCACGGGTAATATTCTTTTGATGGGCCTCTATCGTCCCCCCGCCGATTTCCAGCAGCTTTGCGTCGCGCCACAGCCTTTCGACGACATACTCCGCGACGTATCCGTAGCCTCCGAGCACCTGAATGGCCCGATCGGCCACGTTCTTAGCCATCGTCGAGCAGAATAACTTCACGCCGTCGGAGTCGATGCGATCCCCGGCTCCCTCGGGGCCGAGCTTCGACGCCACGTCATATACGTAGCTACGACCGGCCATAAACTCCGCATAGCTCTCGGCGATATGGCGCTGAATCTGTCCGAAGTGGTTGATCGGTTTTCCGAATGAAGTCCGTTCACGGGCGTAGTCATTCATGATCTCGATACAGCGTCGAGCGATTCCGAGGCTCATCGCCGCCAGCGTCACCCTCTCAATCTCCAGGTTGCGCATCATGCTTCGCACCGCCTTTCCCGGTGTACCGACGAGATTTTCCTTCGGCACCCGCAGGTCTTCGAATACCAGCTCCGCCGTCGTCGACGCCCTCATCCCCAGCTTGCCGAAGAGTTTCTGTCCCAGATGGAATCCCTCCATCCCTTTCTCCACCAGAAATAACGAGATATCGCGGGCCGAACGATCCTCCTGTTTTGCATATACCAGAAAGACATCTCCCAACTCGTTGTCGGAGATCGCCCCGTTGGTGATCCACATCTTTTGTCCGTTGAGTACGTAGTGATCGTCTTCTTCTATGGCCACCGTACTCATGCCCAGCACGTCCGTCCCCGCCCCCGGCTCACTCATGCACATCCCACCGACGAGCTCACCCGAGCAGGAGCCGGGCAGAAAGCGAGCCAGTTGTTCTTCATTTCCGTTGACGGCCAGATTGTTCACAAACAGCATTGAGTGCGCCAGATAAGCCAGGCAAAACCCGGGGTCCACCGCCGCCAATTCCTCGTGGACGATCACTGCCGCCGTGGCGTCCATCTGCGAGCCCCCATGGGCTGCGGGAGCGGTCACGCCGAGCAATCCCAACTCCCCGAGTTTTCGAAACAATTCGAGGTTGAACTGCTCGCTTTTGTCGTACTCCTCGGCCTGTGGCTCCAATTCCTTCTCGGCAAAGGATCGAATCATCTCACGCAGCACTTTGTGTTCTTCCGTGGGGTTGAACAGATCACTCATGATTTCTCTCTCCGCTTGTTGCGATATAAAAAAAGATGAACGGTTCTTCTCGCCGGACAGTCTAACAACGGCACAAGCCTGCCGTACACCGACAATTTATCGAATGAGCGTTAACCTTCCGCTCCCAACAAGCCCAAGAACGGGCACACTCCCCGTTGGCGGAGAGGTGGCCGCGAGCGTCTTTCTACGAGCGGTCGATGGAGCAACCCCGGGGCCCCCTGAACGGTTGCTTTCCCTCATTTTCTTATTTTGTTGTACTTACACAGCCGGATTGCCGCATGAGTTGCCATCCTTGAAGGCAACCACACAAACTCTCTTCACTAATATCAACCCCTATTCCCAAGACAATCGCATCAGC
>SLPW01000301.1 GCA_007131755.1 Myxococcales bacterium
AATCGAGGCTGAATCGAAAGCCGTACTGCTCGAATCCCGTATTCTGATAGAAGAACCCGGGAATGGCGATCACCGCCACGGTCGCCCAGAACAGACGATGGGCGAAGCGCCAGCGCTCCTCTTCATTTTTTCTGGGCCACAGCAGATAGATCAACGCCGGCGTGGTGATCAAAAGGCTCATCCCGTTGCGGCTTATTAATACGTAGGGATATTCGGACTGAAGATAGGGCACCAGGGCGAAGGCCGCCGTCAGGTTCTGGCTTAAAAACGCCCAGTGAAATAAGCCGTATTCCTGCACATGTGGCACCAACCCTCCCGCCAATAGAGCGTGCCCGAACTCCGTGGGATCCGCAAAGCGCACGTAATTCATCCACAACAGGCTTATCCCCACCACCAGACAGGGTAGACAGAATAGCGCCAACTTCTTGGCCGCCCACTTCAGACGGTACTTCTCGAAGCCGATGAACTTCCCTCCCGGAAAGGCAATGATGGCGAAAAAGAAGATCGCTGAAAATAACAGGGGAGTCCGGGTGGCAAAGGCCAACGCCAGAAAAAGACCTGCCAAAAAGGGTCGGCGCCCGTCGATGGCACACAGGATATAGGCCAACGTAAAGGTGATCCCCAGGATCAGCGCCGTAAACCACACCTGACCCAGGATGGCACACCAGAGATGGACCGTGCCGAATCCAAACATCCCCGTCAGCCACAGATTATCGGTGCGCGAACGCTCCGTAAGCCCTCCCGCCGCGAGGCGCTCCAACAACAAGAATATCAACAACACGTTCAACGCCGCGAAGAAGAGCGTAAACCACACGTCGTTGACGTCGTACTCCCAGACCGCGGCCAGCGGCATCATCAGCCAGGCCGGCGCCGGGGGAAAGGATACGTAATAGCGCCTATGAGACGAGACCACGTCCCTTCTGTCGAGGTGAACCAACGTATCCGTTCCCAACACCTGAAACGGTCCCTGTCCCACCCGCTCCACCCAATTTCCCTTGAAGCTCTCCCCGTCGCGGGTCTCGATCTCCCAATAGCTCGCCCAGTCGTTTCGGTGGGGCGGGTCGCGGTCCAATTCGAAGGGCTCCTTCCCCTCGCGGCGCTCGGCGGCATCGTCGCTAAACGAAGAGGCGACCATCGAATTGTAGGTATTGGCGAGATAGACGAAATGGGTGTCCGTGCTCTGCTCAGAGAGATGCCCACCGCTGAAGATCGCCAGCCCCAACAGGGCCACGACGAAGACGCCGAGCATCCACCTCCAATCGGCGATCCGTCGTCCCTCTCGGGGGCGAAGTAATTTCGGTATGTCACGTTCTTCCATCGTCACCGGCCTTCTACTGCGTCGTTGACTCCGATGACCTGAGTACCAGATCCGTGGAGGTGGCGAAAAGCGTCCGGTTGCATTTCCCACCGTCTTTCGCTGTACTTGAGCGGAGGCGCTCGTACATCAATCTGTCGCTCAAACGATCCTTACCCGAGGCATCAGTGAGTTCTCTGCGCTACCCCTACGTCTGGCTATTGGTCTTCTTCGTCGCTGTCGGCATCGGTTGTGCCTCGGCGGAGCTCGACGACGGCGATGTCGACGACGGCGACGCTGGCCATGTGGACACGACATTGCCGGATACGGAGCCACCGGACACCTCCGTCGATCCCTGCGAGGACTGTGCCGATCACGAGATCTGCTTCAATGACGCATGCGTCGACCCCTGTGTCGAGGCCGGCGCAGAGTGTGGAATGGCGCAATTCGATGGCGACCAATTCGACTGCGGCGGCTGTCCCGCCGGCGCCTGCGACGAGGAAACTAACCAGTGTCCCGACATCTGCGGGGCCTTCTATGCCGAATGCGGCGACATCTTCTGGGAGAGCAGCGTCTACGATTGTGGAAATTGCGCCGGCTCCCGTCGCTGCCGCTCGAACCGCTGCACCGACGACGCCGGCTACGTCGCCGTCGCCGCCGGACGGGCCCATACCTGCGCCGTCACCCAGCAGGGATCCGTTCAGTGCTGGGGGCGAAATGACTACGGGCAACTGGGCAACGCCAACCTCTCCCAGAACTCCTCCTCTCCGGTCACGGTGGCTCATATCGGAAACGCCTCCTCACTGGCCGGCCTCAACCACCACGCCTGCGTCATCCGAAGCGGTGGCGACGTCTCCTGCTGGGGACACAACAGCCAGGGTCAGCTCGGAGACGGAACCACGGAGCACTCCGACGTCCCCGTCTCCGCCGACGGCGTCGCCGCCTTCTCCGTGGCCACCGGCGGCTCCCACACCTGCGCCATCGTCGACGCCGAGAGACTCCGCTGCTGGGGCGATAACGATTTTGGACAACTCGGAAACGGAACCACCTCCTCCGAGCCCCATCACGACAAGGACTTCGTCCTTCGACCGGGAGACGAATTGGCGTCGGTAGTCGATCTCGCCCTGGGGACGGCCCATACCTGCGCGGTACGCCGCGACAACGACGCCTTTTGCTGGGGCGCAAACCACAGCGGCCAGCTCGGCCTCGGCCACACCCAGGACGGCCCGGCAACAGCGGAGCGAATCGGCGATTTGGGTCCCGTTCACACCATCTCCGCCGGCTTCAACCATAGCTGCGCCATCGCCGTGGGCGGAGACGTCTACTGTTGGGGCCGCGGAGACGACGGCCAACTCGGCGACGGAGAGGCGACCAACTCCTCACGCCCCGTAGAAGTGCAATTATCGGCGCCCGCCATCGCCATCTCCACGGGCCGCTTCCATAGCTGCGCCGTCACCGACGGCGGCGATGTCTTCTGCTGGGGCGCAAACAGCCGGGGACAGATGGGCCAGGGCACGACGGTGGGCCACTTCGAGACTCCCGTCCCCGTGCCCGATCTGGGCGATGTCGTATCTGTGGCCGTCGGCGGCGCCCATAGCTGCGCCCTCCATCGCGACGGCTCCCTCAAATGTTGGGGCGACAACGAATACGGTCAGATCGGCGACGGCACCGACAGCAACGAGCGCCCCTCTGCCACCGGCGTAACCCCCTGATTCTCCGCAAGTATTCTTCCTGCCCTTCGTCGCTCACGGCGATGCCACGCAAAGATCTTCATCGGCGTCACAGGTGTAGCCGTCGGGACATTCCTCCGCCTCAGCCGGAACGCATGTGCACAAGGCCTCACTGCCATCTGTGCTGCAAATTTCTCCCTCCATACATTCGCCGCCAGCTGAAAATCCGCAACCAACACCGTAGCA
>SLPW01000596.1 GCA_007131755.1 Myxococcales bacterium
GGGCGGGCTGGACAAGGCGCAAAGCGCAGTCGATGCAGCGCATCGTCAAGCATTTGCAACGCAGTCCAGCTCGTTCTCAACGCAGCAGGCGTTCTATCAACTTGTGCTCAGGGCGTAATAACTCAGATGATACCCTCTCTGACGCAATAGATAGCCTCCGCCTTTCTCCTTATGTCATCCCCTGCTCTGACTTCGAGACGGCCCGAGAAGCGATGGAGACGGCGAATGAATACGACTTTTGCGAAGGGCTAAAAACATGAAAAACTTACCTATCTTTGTCGCCCTCACGATGCTCCTTGCGACTTCGCTGACCGGATGCAGCGGCGAAGACCCGGAGATCAACGACGACGCCGATGTGGGCGGCGACGTCAGCAGTGCTCCCGACGCCGATACGGATCACCAAGACCCGCCGGACACATCCTACGACGACGCCGATAGCGGCCTCGACGATCCCGATGGCGCCTTCGATGATACGGGAGGATCCGACGACGATGAGTTCTTGAGTTGCCCTCCCCTGGACCCAGCCCAGGGTCACGTGGTGGAGGTCACTGCGGAAGACGTAGCTGATCTTCCTCATATGGTGCGCACTGCCGAACCCAACACGACGTTTGAGTTCGCTCCCGGCACCTATGTCCTCGACGAAACACTCCATGTGCGTGCCGACGGCCTAAGCCTTCGCTCCTCTACCGACGAGGCCGGCGACGTGATCATCGACGGAGCCTACGATGTGGGCTCCTTGCTCTTCGTCAACTCCTCAGACGTCACCATCGCACATCTGACCTTGAAGCGACCCAATCATCACGCCATTCACATCTCTCCCACGGGAGATGCCGAGGAGTCCGTCGTCGGTTCGGTCATCTATAGCGTGCGGGTCTTCGACGCTGCTCAACAGCAGATCAAAATCAACGGAAACTCAGCCCGTACGGCCTTCGTCGACGATGGACATATCGAGTGCTCCTGGTTTGAGCTGACCGACGACGGGAGGCCACATGTCGATCCAACGGCAACGGGCTGTTATACCGGCGGAATCAACGCCCATGGAGCCCGTGGGTGGGTGGTGCGCAATAATGATTTCGTCGATCTCTACTGTGACGGGGCCGGTCTATCCCAACACGCCGTTCATTTCTGGACGGGCTCCCGTGATACGGTGGTGGAATACAACCGCATCGAAAACTGCGCCCGCGGCATTGGCTTTGGGCTTCGCGAATCCGGAGAAGCCCGCACCTACGACGACCTCGCCAGCGAAGTCGACGGCTACGTGGACCACTTCGGCGGCGTGATTCGGAATAATATCATCTACGCCGACAACCCCTGGTATAATACGGGAATCGGCCTTGCTCAGGCCCCTCAAGCAAGGGTCCTCCACAATACGATTTTCGACGCCTCGGCCCAGGAGAAGTTCAGCTCCATCGACTACCGCTTCGAGAATACGACGGCGTCGATTCACAACAACCTGACGGGGCGAATCAGCCTGCGAAACGACGCTCAGGGCACAGTCTCCCACAACCTGGAAGACATCGAGGCCGACCTCTTCGTCGATGTGGAAGATCGAGATTTTCGACTCGTCGAAAGCGCTACCGACGCCATCGAAGAGGGGATCGAACTCGACGACGCCGGCCTCGACATGGAGGGGCAGACACGGCCTCGCGGTGACGCACCGGATATCGGTGCCCATGAGCACTGAGACTTTCGGAGAAACGACTTTCACATGGACCTGAACGACCTCTACCGCAGGGAGTCGCGCCACGTCCTGGCCACTCTGATACGCCTTCTCGGTGATTTCGAACTGGCCGAAGACGCTCTCCAGGAGGCCTTTGCCGCCGCCCTGCGCCAATGGCCGGACCAGGGCGTGCCGGACAACCCGAGGGCCTGGTTAATCTCCACCGGTCGCTTCAAGGCCATCGATCGAATCAGGCGCCACGATCGCCATCGTTCTCTGCTCTTCGAACGGGACGGGGCTTGCGAGCCTGAGCCCCCCAGACAATCGCCCTGGACCGAGAGCTTCTCCAGGGCGGAGAGCTCGACGACTACCATCTCATCCATGCCGCCCGTGCCGACCTCCTTCGCCGTCTGGGCAGGATCGATGACGCTCGCCAGTCCTACGAACGTGCGCTGAGCCTTTGCCTGCAGAACCCGGAGCGCCGATTCCTTCGTCGTAGAATCGACGAACTCGACGGCGAAGGAGGAGACGAAGACGAATAATTCGAGTCACCATGTCGAATGGAGGCCTTTCCGTTCGACTACCTCATGCAACCCCTTAACTTTGACCCCCACAACGAATAGGAGCGTTATGAAGTACGTATGCCTCGTCTACGGAACCGAAGAGAAAATGGCCCAGATCGCCGATGCGGAATGCATGGAGTTCGGGCAGGAGCTCGACGAGCGCGGCCAGCGCCTCGGCGGCAATGCTCTGCAGCCGACTCATACAGCCACCACCGTTCGCGTTCGAAGCGGCCAGACCACTGTGACCGACGGCCCCTTCGCCGAGACCAAAGAGCAACTGGCCGGCTTTTATCTCATCGAGGCCAGGGACTTGAACGAAGCGATCCGAATCGCCTCCAAGATCCCGCCGGCCCGCATCGGTAGTATCGAAATTCGCCCCGTTCGCGAGCTCCAGCCTTGAGAATGAACCATTATTCTCAAAAAAAATTAAGAATTTTGATCCATTGTCGATCTGAACGCTTCCTCTTCGACAAGGGTATGACGACCGGCGGCACGACGTCGTCGCGACAACAGGCATTACCACTATCCACAAGGAGTAGGACCATGCGGTTTATCATCTTCATGAAGGCCAACGAGGACACCGAGGCCGGTGTCATGCCCACCGAGGCCGAACTCGCGGCCATGGGCGCATATAACCAGGAACTCATCGAGGCGGGGATCATGAAAGCCGGTGAGGGTCTCCACCCGAGCTCGCGCGGCGTTCGAGTCTCCTTCGCCGATGGCGAGACCGTCGTCACCGACGGCCCCTTTGCGGAGACCAAAGAGTTGGTCGCCGGATACTGGCTCTGGGAGGTGGACTCCATGGAGGAGGCCATCGCCTGGGTCAAGAAATGCCCCGCCGGCGAACGCCCCTTCGAAATCGAGATTCGCCAGATCTTTGAGGCCGACGACTTCGGCGAAGAGTACACCCCGGAGCTTCGCGAGGCCGCCGAAGCGCAACAACGACAGATGGTCGAACTCTCCGAAGAGGAGCTACGAGCCCACGTGGAGAGGATCAACGAGGCCTGGATCAACAACGACCAGGACTTCCTCCTCGACTACGTCGCCGACGACATACGCTGGAATATGGTCGGATACTCCGCGACCGAGGGAAAAGAGGCCTTCCAGGAGAGCCTCAACGCCATGCCCTCCATGACGACCGAGGACTTTCAACGAGAGAAGCTCGTCGTCGACGGCTCCAAGGCAATGCTCACGGGGACGATGAAGACCCGCGATGAAGACGGTCGGGCTCAATCCATCGCCTTCTGCGACAGCTACGAATTTCGCGGCGCGTTGATAACCGAGATCACCTCTTATGTGGTCGTCCTCAAAGCCCAATCACAGGAGTAGCACAATGCTACTTGCACCCTATCTGACATTCAACGGCGATTGCGCCGAAGCCTTTCGATTCTACGCCGAGGTCTTTGATAGTAAGATCGACTTTCTGCAAACCCACGGCGAATCGCCGATCGCCGACGAGGTCCCTTCCGAGTGGAGCGACGCCGTCATACACGCCCAGATGAAGATCGGCGACCAGAACCTGATGGCCTCCGACGTCCCCGGCGATCGCTACGACAGGCCGGCCGGCTTTTCCATCAGTCTTCACTTCGACGATATCTCCCGGGCCCGCCAGGTCTTCGACAATCTGGCGAAAGGCGGTGCTATCACCATGGAACTGGAGAAGACCTTCTGGTCGCCTCTCTTCGGCATGCTCGTCGACCGCTTCGGCGTCCCCTGGACAATCAATTGCAAACCTTGAGCGGCACTCGAAGTTGACTCGCCCTTCCCGAGACTTCCCATTCGCTCTCGTCGAACCCAGCGGATGGGAAGTCCGAGCCTCAATCAATCCGACCATCATGATGGCGCGGGGGGACAATGAACGCGCAACCGAAAGCTCGTTGACGAGGAGGCCCGCTCACAGTCGGAGTTATTGAGTGACTATCTCGACTTTGAAGAGGACTTTCGCGCCAACGAGGCCAACAACTGTCGGCCTCTGCTCTTTCGCCACGACGCATTGGTGGAATTGACGGTGCACCAATCGGCCTATGAGGGGATGGAACTTCAACTTCTCGACAAAGGACATTTTGCCGGCCAACGCGCCACAGATGCCATGCGAGACCACATCGCCCAGGCCATCGACGACTAACGGTCTCCTCTTGAAGCGCAGCGCTCTTCCCAGATCGAAGGCATTGTGGAAAGGCTTTCACAAGCTGCGCCAATGGCCAGCAAAACGAATAGGAGCGCTATGAAGTACGTGTGCCTAGTCTACGGCATAGAAGAGAAAATGGCCCAACCGGCGAGAGGCCGCAAGCGAAATGATCTTGTACGATTATTGAGGGCAAACCCCATCATTATCGTTGCCACTGATGCTTATCGTCCCGATATTCTCTTCGCCGATCTGGTCGCGGAGGGCTTCGGCATCACAAGTAGGAAGAACGCTGTTGAGTCGAATTCGCATCCAGCCACCCACGGAGGACAGCGACTCAAAGGCCAGCACGCTTTGAAGACTTTCGTTATCCTGAATCCGTAGTTCATCTTCAATTGACTCCACACTCTCCAGGCCCTCGAGCGTCTCTAGCTTCGGGTTGTCTTCAATCGAGACACTTTCACCGATGGACTCCACCCCATTTAGGCCTTGTGCGCTTACCAGGCTATCATTATAGCGAATTATGAGACTCCCCGGGATTGCCACCAACCCCTCCAGCCCTTGGAGATCCGAAAGACTTTCGTTACCTCTGAGATGCAGGTTGCCGCCGAGAGACTTCAAGCCTGCCAACCCATGAAGGTCGGTCAGACTCTCGTTACCTGACAGTGAGAGGTATCCACCGATGGTTGTCAGATTCTGCAGACCGTCCAGGGAGCTAAGCGTCTCAGTGTTCAAAATGGTGAGATTCCCCGTAATCTCCGAGCACCCCGCCTGGCTGAGGGCGAGCATGTCGAGCTCATCACTGATAACGAGATCGCCCCCCAGGACGGTACAATCTCCTGTGGTGGGGAGACTCACGGGATCGGAGCCGGGACAGGTGATGGTCGCTGCCCCTTCCTCGTGGGACTCGATGGTGCACGGCTCGCCCGACAAGGTCACCTCTGTACCGTCGTCGCATTGGAGCGTACGAGTCCCGTCCTCATTATCCTCGAGAGTACAGTTACTTCCATCGGTGCCGTCGCCCCCATCGGAAAACGACACCTCCGTGCCGTCATCGCAGCGCATCGTATAGGTGCCGTCACCATGATCGTCGACCACGCAGCCACCACTTCCATCACCATCGCCATCGAGGATAAGACTTGTGCCGTCTTCACACTCCAGGGTCTGTTCCCCGTCGTCGGTAGCGATTGTGCAGGAGATAGTACCTGCGGTCTCATCGCCACAGGCCATCACAATGATAGATAGGGCCAATACACCCAGGCCAACCGGTATGGTCGGAGCGGCGAAAGGCATCGAGACGATTCTCATAATATTTCTCCACAGAATCTCTTGGGTTTATCGGTTGGTTCCTATTATGCCTCGCGCACATATTGACGATGATGGATGCAAAATTGAGGGCGGCTAGCCGGCACATACCCCATCATCATCATTACCACTGATGCTTACGGATCCGATATTGTCCCCGCCGACCTGGTCCCGGAGGGCTTCCACGTCGCAAGTAGGCAGACTGTTATTATCTTGAATCCAGAACGAACCGTCGATGAAAGACAGCGACTCCAGCGCCAATATGCTTGTCAGGCTGTGGTTGGACTCGATCCGCAGGTGAAGTCCGATCGATTCCACATGCTCCAATCCCTCCAGAGACTCCAGGCTCGCGTTGTTCCTGATCAACACCTGATTACCGATAAATTCCAGGCCATCTAGCCCCCGAAGGCTCACCAGGTTATCATTGTTGGAAACTCTTAGATCTTCGGGGATGGACTCCAGTCCCTGAAGCCCCTCAAAATCTACAAGGCTATCATTCCCATCTATACGGAGGCGGCCGCCGATCGACTTCAGTCCGGCCAATCCGTGAAGGTTGGCCAGGCTACCGTTATTTGAAATCCGAAGTTGACCACCAATGGCGGTCACACTCTGCAGACCGTCCAGGGAGCTCAGAGTATCACTATCTCGCACGATGAGATCTCCGGTGATCTCAGAGCATCCGGCCTTTTGAAAGGCGAGCATTTCGAGCTCATTGTTGATCGTCAGATCCCCTCCCAACACGGTACAAGTGCCTGTCGCGGGCACGGTCACCGCCTCGGAGCCTGGGCAGGTGATGGTCGCCGCGCCGTCGTCATGGACGTCGATCGTGCAACTTGCCTCCTTATCCTCACTGGAAATTACCCACTCTGTCCCGTCGTCGCATTGGATCGAATGAGTTCCGTCCTCATTGTCCTCAACGGTGCAGCCAATTCCATCGTCCCCGTCGGATCCATCAGAAAATACAACCTCCGTCCCCTCACCGCACCGCAGTAAATAAGTGCCGTCACCTCGATCTTCGACGGTGCAGCCCCCGCCTGAATTCTCGTTGGGGACAAAATAGGTGCCGTCGTCACATTGGAGGCTCTCTTCCCCGTTGTCCGTAACCACGGTGCAAGAGATACCATCGGCAGCCTCCTCACCACATGCGATCAGATGCATCGATGTGGCCACCAAGCCCAGGCAAAGCCACGCCCTGCAAACACCAATCACGGAAGGTATCGACCAGATCTGCATAATTCATTTCCAGAATAGAAATTGTTTTCGGACATCCGGGCCACAGGCCACGTGATGTCGCACAATTTGTCATCGTCATAGCATAAAGCCTATCAAACAACCTGGACCAGTCTCAAGAGGTCTAGTATTGCCTTGCTACTAAACCCCAGGTTCGCTCAACGCTCGGTCCGGCAACACTCTAGCAATTCCACGGCGCGGAATTCGCGGAGACGCCGAGGGCTGAACGCGGTACCGCTGGACGCGAACGCGTGAAAGAGCACACGGTACCACGCCGTAGCGCAGAAAACTCCTGCGACGTTCGTGGCTGGAATCGAACTGGCGTCGGCCTGCGTCAAGCAGTCCATCGCCCCCTCCAGCGAGCCAGACACGTCGAAATCAGCACAAACCGCCGCATCCCCCTGCCGTGGCTCAGCGTCCCTTCCGCAGAACTCTTCAGCGTACTGCGTACCGTGTACGGCGTGCAGTCCTCAGCGAACCCGTGTTCCCCGTCCGGCGTTCCGCAACCAGCGCCTCGCGCCCCAGCGTCCAGCGCTCAGTATCCAGCGCACCGCATATATCGCGTACTGCTACGCCGGGACTGCCGATAACAAACGCAGCCTACGCACGGATCGCATGGATAGAACAGCCGCAATATCCACCAGCGCACCGGCAATGCAGTTGGCTCTCAAGCTGCGGAACCGGCGGAGGTTTTCGGCGCCGTGCTCCGCTCCAACCGGGGGTCGAGCGACATGCACCGAGGGTCGTCAGGCATATGTACCCGATCATCCTCCGAGCTGCGGCGCATAATCTAGGCAGAACTGAGAAAAGGTCGTCGGCTCCCGGCCCAGGATATTCCGGACACTATCGGTAATTTTGTCGTCGTCGGTTTCCCCCTTTCGATTGCGACGGTTGACGTCGACGAGATAGCCGGCGAACTCCTCGGGCACGCCCTGTGAGAGCAATCGGCGTCGATAGGTCTCGTCATCCAACTCCAGATACTGAATGCGTCGCCCAAGGGCTTCGGACAATGCTTCTGCCGCCTGATGATGACTCAATGCCTCGGGGCCACTGAGTTCATAGGCTTGGTTCTCGTGACCGGACTCGGTGATCACCCGTGCGGCGACCTGACTGACGTCTCGAGCGTCGATCTGACTCACCCGGGCATCGCCGATGGAGTCATAGAAGGCATCCTCGTTGCGTATCTCTTCGCCCATGATGGTGACGAAATTCTGCATCAAATAATTGGGCCTCAAAATAGTCCATATCATGTCGCTGTCTTGAATATACTGCTCGACCTCTCGGTGAAGCTGGCCGACGATAAAGGTATCGGTCTCCGCGTTGAAGGACGAGATATAAACCACACGTTCCACCCCGGCCTCTATTGCGGCGTCCACCATCGGTTTTTCGTGGAACACGTCCCTCGAGAGGAGGAAGAGCGTATCGACTCCCTCCAGGGCTGGCGGAAGTGTCTCGGGTTGGTCGAAGTCGATACTGCACGTCTCCACCCCATCGAATTCCAGCGGCCGAACGTGAATGCCTGCACGAACCAGTTCATCCTGCCTGACCAGCTCTCGCACAAGGTGGGAGCCGATGGTTCCAGTTGCGCCTGTCACAAGAATCATACTGAACCTCCTGAATAGAAGACCGAGTTAGGCGATTCACCCCAAAAATACGGGCCCCTGTGCCTACCTGGGTCGGTGATTTCCGAAATATCGGCCCATATACATACGTGCGTCGGTTGTGTCTGATACCATAGAGACTGTGGAAGCGGAGATCGAGGCCCCCCGCCCTTTCCTTGCGATAGCGCGCCTCCGCCTCCGCCTGTGGTTCCGGCACCTCCCCCCGAACCGCTATCGCGGGTGCCCCCGTTGGAGACGGGGTCTTCGTTGTCTGGACACGTCACTATTCCAACCCCTCCCCAACTTGATTGGGGAGGGGGGCGACGGCGCTTTCCAGCCAAACCCCTCCCCAACTTGATTGGGGAGGTGGGCGACGGCGCTTTCCAGCCGTCGGTCGGAGGGGCATCACCACAGGGGCATCACCACAGGGGCATCACCACAGGGGCATCACCACAGGGGCATCACCACAGGAGCAAGCATGGCATCGGGGCATATTTTCACTGCCTGACAACCGGCTATTCCCTCGCAGGCCCTCCGTTACAGAAGCGCAGCACTTTTCCCGAGATGACAAATATCTGGCCACGATATGCGAAGAGCGGCTGCGGGCGATCATCGGTCGAGAGACTTCGGAAGACAGGCGAGTAACAAATCACATCCCCGGAGCGGTATTCCTTGACTCAATTTCCAGCGCTGACTACGAACGGGGAGTTTCTAGCTGTGCTCGACGGAAGTGCTGAGCCGTATTCGGCCAGGACTGAGCACCGAGCACATTTAGTGGCGAGTCTGATTACTCCCGATACCGACGGCCAAGCTGCCTGGCGAGGACACCACCTATGCGCCGCATATCATGGATTTTGCTGATCTGCTTGATGGCCCTGGCAACGTCAATTTGGGGATGCGACACCAACGATAGCCAAGGACCCGACACAGGGATTGCGGCTCCCACGGATGCCGGTGCAGACACCGATTCGCCCACCGACACTGACGGAATCACCGACGCTGACGCAAATGCGGATACTGACGGGGAGATGGATTCCGGCATGGATGCTGAAGAGGACGCTCACTCCAGTGGTGACGCCACGTTCGATGCGGGTGACTCCTGTGTTGACGTCGTCTGCGGTGAAAACGCCACGTGCAGTGAGGGCATCTGCGTCTGCGAAGACGAATTCGACGGCGACCCCACCGAGGGCTGCGTGCCCATCGAGGCCCCGGACCCTCAATTCGCCGATCTGGAGATCGGCGCGCGCTATCACTCCCTCGAGGGTAGCCCGTCGGTCTTCATGGCAACCTTCATCAACGATTACCACCTCGATGATAATAGGGACCGGGCCATCGACCAGATGCAGGAGATGGTTGATTCGGGGATCAACCTGATTCACCTCACGATCTGGCCTGCCGGCGGACCTCCTCATTCGTGGGGCAGTCAATTCCCGCTCTCTGAGCAGGAACTGGACAATGTCGAAGACTTCGTCCGCGACGTTCGTGAGTTGCGCTCCGCCACCACGGGCATCGCACCGCAGCTACATATCTCGCTCCTCGACGGAGGGGACTCGCAATTTAAGACCGTCCAAGAGAATGATGTCTTTCCCATCGCCGGCGGCGGACACCGCGACGGCGCGGAGTTTCTGGACACCTGGCGCCAGCTCATCGACGACCTCCTCGGCCGCGTCGGGCCCATCCTCCACGACGATGGCTCCCCCGTGGTCCAGCGGATGTACCTGGGCGGCGAGTTGATGCTCTATGAAGACGGCTCCAGCCCCTATGATGGGCCGGCCGGCTGGACCCTCCAGTGGTTCCTCACCAATATCTTTCCCCACTTCTGGGACGCCTGCGAGGCTGCCGACATTACACCGAGCACCTATTTCTTCGCCTGGCCCGTGGTGGTCTCCCAGATCTTCGACGGCTCATGGCTCGACATCGTCGCCTCCACCCTCACCTGGTGGCAGGAAAACCTGCCCGCCCACGTACCGGATCGCCTCGACATCAGTATCTATACGGGCGATCACAACATCCCTGACTATACGGACGACCAGCGCCAGCGAATCCTCGCTGCGGCCTCCGGTCTGGACGCCCTGGTCGTCGACATCTTCGGGCCCCAGGGCGTGGACTACGCCATCGTCGAAGCCCATTATTATGATGTGGAAGAAGACCACCCCGCCGTCAGAGAGGAGGCCTTCGGAACTTACCGTGATATGATGGACCCCACCCACCCCGATCACCATCCCCGGTTTCGCGGCGTTCACTTTTGGCCCTACCCCTACAGCATCGATGGCGGACCCAACGAGAACGGAGCAGCGCCTCCCTTTGATGTGGAAGCTCTAATCCCGTGAGGCGTTGAAACTTCCGATATGAGCCCCCTGAGTCTGTACCACCCTGACGACTGTGCTTGAAAGAGTCTCGTGGTGCTCTCCTTCCAATTGAGGCATTACAGCCCCTCATGGGGTCGCCTCCAACGCGGCGTCGAAGAGGGCCTCTAGATCGTCGAGGCCTCGGCGCCCGTCTCCACTCCTCCCCCGGTCATTTCCATGTTCAAGAAAATACTCCTCATCGTCGCCACCGTATTTGCCGTCCTGATTCTGCTCCTCGTGGGGTTCATTGCCCTACAGCCCTCGGAGTACTCTCTGGAGCGCAGCGCCACCATCGACGCTCCGATCGACGTCCTCTTCGCGCAGGTCGACGACCTTCGGCGCTGGGAGGACTGGTCTCCCTGGGCCGAGGGCAACCCGGTGTGGGAGACCACCTACGAGGGGCCAGACCGCGGAGAGGGTGCCAGCTTCGCCTGGGATGGGGACAGCGAAACCGGGTCGGGACGAATGACGATCACCGAAAGCCGTCCTCACGAATACGTGGAGATCGAATTGGAGTTTTTCGAGCCCTTCGAGTCCACCAGCACCACGGCGTTTAGCTTCACGGAGAGCGACGAGGGCAAAACTTACGTCACCTGGAGCATGTGGGGAGATAATACCTTTATGAGCAAGGCATTCGGTCTCTTCTTCGATATCGAGGATATGGTCGGCGGGGACTACGAACGGGGGCTTGCGAACCTCGACGAGGTCGCCCGCGCCGCCGCCGAGGAACAGGCACCGCCGGAGGCCGCCGAACGAGAGGTGGTAGACACCGTGGACTGGCGCTCTGCCATCGCTGATAACTACCGTCATTTCCACTCGGTGGAGATCGACGAACGCCCCATCGAAGACACCTTTCATCAGGGCTGCGACCGGATCGCAGAGGTAGTGGGCCAACAGATGCTCTTCGCCGATCTGTCGCACGACGATGAAAGGGTTTTCGCCTCTCAGAGTCTCCGAATTGCGCCCCTCGACGAAGGCGTCGACGTCTACTCCGTCTATCTGACCGACGAGCCGCCGCCGGATTTCTGCGTCAGCAAGGCCAGTCATATCGCCGTCCACTGGGGCGATTGGTTCGCCGAGCTGGAAGTGGTTTGTCGCGCCGGAGAGCTGGTTCACTACGAAATCGGTGATTTTCTCGACCTCCTCGACGGGGTCTTCGAGAACACCGAACAACCCGAAGAGGTGTTGGTATCGCACTGCGGTCAAATGAAGATGGAGCCTGTCTCCTTCGAAGAATTGCTGCAAAACGCAGAGGAGTCCCGCCAGCTATGGGGTCAATCGTACCCCGAACGTCGCGAGCAGTAGCGAAGATGCACTCTTCGGCCCGACAATTCTCTCCATTGGAGCTCATCCCGATGGCCTGTTCTCCGTTTTTTTTCGGCCCCGGAGGCGTGCTGGTGAATCCGCAGGGAGGTACCTTCGATAAAATGGATCCACCAGGGTGTGTGATCCACCTTGATCGGTTGTTAAACCC
>SLPW01000413.1 GCA_007131755.1 Myxococcales bacterium
AAGCAGCTCGCCACGTCGGTGCTTCCGGCGGTGATCAGTCTGGCCATCGGCGTGGGGGGGACGGCGATCATCTTGCTCGTCCTGGCTCCGCAGCTCGTATTGCTGGCGTTGATTCCCCTGCCCATCGGCTATGTGGTGCTGCGTTGGTTTCGTAAATACGTCCGGCCCATGTCGAGACAGAAGATGGAGCACCACGCCTCGCTTCACTCGGCGCTCCATGAGGCACTTGCGGGAGCGGAGGACGTAAAGGCCCTGTGCGCCGAAGAGGAGATGAGCCGTCGGGTGGCCGACAGCGGACGGGCACTTCGCGACGCGGAGCTCGAGCTTGCCTGGCACCGAATCCGGCTGGGGCCCATGGCCGACTTCGGGGTGTCCCTGGTGCTTCTGGGAACTCTGGTGGCCGGCGGGCACCTTGCGATCACGGGGGTGCTGACGGTGGGGACGGTGGTGGTCTTCTATTTCTACGTGGGCCGCGCCCTGGGGCCGATCCGAAAGATCCCGGGGCTCGTCTATTCCTGGCACTCCGCCCGGGCGGCCTTAGAACGCATGGGGGAGGTGCTAAATATCGACGACGCCATCGTGGCGCCTGCGGCGCCGGCAGAGATTTCGGATGGAGCGATCCGTGTGGAATTCGACGGCGTCGACTTCGCTTATGGGGCGCAGCGGGGATCGCAGGCTCTGGACGAATTTCGATTCGTCGTCGACGCCGGAGATAGGGCGGCCGTCCTGGGGCCCTCGGGGGTGGGAAAGAGCACCACCGCCCGGTTGATGCTCCGGCTGATGGACGGCGACGGCGGAGAGCTTTTGATGCAGGACGTGCCCATTGGACAGTGGTCGCTCGGAGAGCTTCGCACCCGGGTGGGCTATGTGGGACAGGAGGTCTTTTTATTCGACGGCACCCTGCGGGACAATCTCATACTCGGGTGCGAAACGGAGCCGTCGCAACAGGCCATGGAAGAGGCCGTCGAGATCGCCGGGTTGAGCGACGTCGTCGACGGCGACCGGGGCGGCCTGAAGATGGAGGTCGGTGAGAAGGGGCAACGGCTGTCGGGTGGGCAGAAAAAGCGGGTGGCCCTGGCGCGCGCCCTTCTTCGCGATCCCGATCTGTTGATCGTCGATCAGATGGCCACCGATCTGGAGGAGGCCCTCAACGAACGGATCTTTCTCAAATTGCGCGAGCGCGATATGACCCTGATCTACTTCGGCCACCGCGTGCCGGCAGGGCTGGAGCCCCGACAGGTATATTGGATGGAACGCGGGACGTTGAAGCCCTATGAGCCGGGCGGATTTGAGGTTGGGGCGCCGCACTCTTAGTGTGCGACATCACGACCCCCGGACTCCCTCGCTACGCTCGGTCGGCCAGGGCTACGTAAGAAGCAATGTGCGTTTGGTTGTTGATGTGGGGAGGGGGTCACTCCACATCTCCGTCTGCTTCTTTGGTAGCCCCGGCCGACTGTTGTTCAAGGAGCCCGGGGTCACGGACGTCGCGGGCCAGGGATTGAACGCTTGCTTGAGTGATCACCTATGACTAACTACCGACTACGAGCGACCGAAGGGAGCGAAACCACATGAATGACAATCTCAAACCCAGCGTCCGATTCACCCTTCGCGCCGACCTGGTCGTCGAGGAGGTGGACGACGAGATCGTGGTCCTCGATCTGGAGGGCAACCAATATTTCGGGCTCAACGAGGTGGGCTGGATGATCTGGCAGGCCATCGAGGAGGAGAAGTCCCTGGGTGAGATCGCCGAGATGGTGGCCGGGGAGTTCGAGGTGGAAGAGGAGCGCGCTCGCGAGGACGCGGCGGCCTTCGTGGGGCAATTGATCGAGGCCGGGCTGGCGGAGCGTGCATGACTGACGAGCGCCATCGCTACTGGCTCTATGATATGGTGGTGGAGAGTGCGAAGCCCCTCGTCTTGTGCGAGGCCCGTGGTGTGGAGGCCGACGAGGCCGAAACGTGGGTGCTCGAAGAGGGGGCGGTGGAGTTCGATCGGGGACGATTGGTCCACGACGTGGCCGATTTCGACGGCAAGCGGCGTCTGAAGGTGTGGTTCGACGGCGATTCGCTGGTGCTCTTGTCCTACGGGGAGACAGGGATCGAGTGGGACGGCCGGGAGCGCAGGATCCGGATCGACGGCGGAGATGACTTGCCCACCCGGGCGGGGATCGCGCTCGAGCGCATGGCCGCTCCCATCGCCTGTATGTTGCAGCGATCGGGGTGGATCGCCCTTCATGCAAGCGCTGTGGGCGATGGCGACGGAAACGCCTGGATCTTCATCGGCAACTCCGGGGCGGGAAAGAGCACCACCGCCATTGAGCTCAACCGTCGCGGGATGGCGCTGTTGGCCGACGATCTGGTCCTTCTCGACGTCTCCCGCGGGGAGCTCGTGGTGGCGACGCCGACGGTTCGTCTCTTCGACGGGCCCGCTCAGGTGCCGGAGGCGACGGACCGGGAGTTGGTGATGCCGGAGATCCGAAAATATTGGTATCGGCTGCCCGACGATGCTCATCACGGGGGTAGTCGGGCCTCGGTACGGGGTGTTTTTTCGCTGGAGCCCAGAGTGGAGGCGAAGGCATGTGCCATCGAGGAGGTTCGAGGCCGGGCGGCCACGGTGCGGCTATTGTCGCAGAGCTTCGATCTGACGGAGGCTCCGGCGCGTTGGAAAAAGGAGCGGTTTCGCGCCGTCTGTGAGTTTGTGCGACGCGCCAGGGTGTGGCGCGTGGAGTATCCGAAGAGCGGACGAGGCAGGCCGGTACAGGTGGAGGCGCTCAGTGAGTTTCTTCGTGAGTAGGAGCCTTCCATGAAATCCACGAGATCTCTGCTTTTTTTGGCGCGCCATCTGGAAGCGCTTGTGAGGCTGTGGCAGGCGCGGATCGAGCTCGCCAGATCGAGCTGGCGTGCCGCCCTGCAGCGTGGGCAGAAGGTGAGGGCATCTGTGGGCCGGTTCGAGGGCGGCGACGAAGAGAGGTTGCGGCAGGTGGAGCGCGCTCTTTTGCGGACGAGCCGCCTCGTTTACGGGGCGACCTGCATCCACCGGGCGCTGGCGGCGCGTCGGATGTTGGCCGATCGCGGTCTTTCGGCGCAGGTGGTGATCGGCCTTCGCAAGCGAGAGGGCGTCCTCGAGGGTCATGCCTGGATCGAGACGCAGGGCGGCGGCGGGCCCCTGCGTGCGTTTTGCGGCGAAGGGGGCCAGTATTCGGCGA
>SLPW01000248.1 GCA_007131755.1 Myxococcales bacterium
CAGCTCGGCGACCGGTACCGTCTCGATCCGGGATCCCGATTCGAGGCGGTCCGATCGGCAGTCTCGCCACACCGGTCGTTTGCGCTGGCCGTGGTGAACCACGGGTTGTGGAATTTTCTGGCCTTCGTGAGCGGATCGGGCCTGCTCAGTGAGACGATGTCGCTCGGAACGCTGGGGCTGGCGATCGCCCTGGTGGCCGTCATGGCGGTGTTGATGTTCGTGCTGACCCAGTGGTCGCTTCGGCGCGAGCACAAGATCATCGTCCGCTATCTGGAGGAGGAGGCTCAATGGGGGACGCTGCCCATGGAGCACGCCCGCATCATCCCCTTCTGGACGAAACGCCGAAAGAAGGACTGGTTGCCTCCCACGGTGCCGCACAAGGAGTATGTGGAGGCGGCGACACTGCTCGCCTTTCGGCGTTATCAACAGGATACGGCCTCGGATCGCCACCGGGCGCGCTACGAGCAGGACGTGCAGAAGTACCGCGCCGAGGTGATGCACTATCTTGGGACAGCACAGCAGCCCGGGGGAGGAGTGTGGAAATGAGGTGGGGGGAAAGTCAGTTGCAGTCCGCAGGCTCCATGGCCGTGATCCACTGACGGATCAGATCCACGCCGAATTCGTCGACGGTGGTGATGGGAAGCTCCGGCATCTTGATCTCCGGATCCGTCGATTCCATGCGGTAGACCATGATCGACTCGTCGGGTTCGCCGGGGACGATATCGTAGTTGCGCCCGCCGGCGGCGGGGCCGGCGGCCACGGGAGTCTTGCAGACCCCGAGGCGGCGCTCGTTGGTCTCCGTATATTCGAGGTGGAGATTGGAGGTGCTGGCTCGTCCGCCGGGGCTGTGGCAGTGGGCGCAATTGGCGTCGAGATAGGAGCGGGCGCGATCTTCGAGGGGTTCGTCTTCGTCGTGAGGATCGGGCATCCCCTCTAGCTCGGAGATGTCGGGGATGGAGGCGTCGAACATGCCCTGGTCGGCCAGAAACTCCACCTGCGGGGGCAGGGATTCGTCGCGCTGATAGGGGGTGAGAAGCTGGCGAGTGCGCGGTCCCAGAGGAACGGTGTCGCCGTCCTGTACGTGACAGTCGGCGCACATGGCTCGCTCCGGGATGCGGTAGTCGATGTCCACTTCGTCGCCTTGATCGTCGATAAAGGAGACGGCCACGCGATCGCCGATATTAAAGCGGTGCGCTTCCTGTTGATCATCGTCCCACACGTAGACCTCGGGCTCCCAGTCGCCATCGCGTTTTACGAGCAGGCGGGTCTCCAGAATCTGCTCGCCGGCCTCGGGGCTGCGCACGTCGTGGGGATAGTAAAAGGTCTTGATGAGGACCGCTCCGTCGGGCCAGTCCCAGATGTCGGTGGGGTGGAATCCGATCTGTTCACCCTCGGGGAGGGCGATAAAACGCCGCTTCCAACTATGGTCGGAGTACAACTCGGAGGTGACGTCGTAGGGGACGACGCCGTCGGTGGGCTCGTGATCAGCCAGGGCACCCTGGAAGAAGCAATATTCGCTGAGGGTGTCGAAGGCCTGACCGTCGTCGAAGGTCAGCTCGCATTCTGGCTCCTGTTGCTCCTCTTCATCGCCACAGGCGGCGAAGAGGAGCAACGAAAGAGCCACAGAGGCGACGAGTACCATCCATAGCGAGCGTGGAAGTGGCGTCATTGCGTACTCCGAGTTGGATCAATCATCGAGATGGGAGACATCGAAGTCCAATTCCGGAAGGGAGCAGTCGAAGTCGGAGATGTCGAAGGGATCTTCACCTTCATCGGTGTCGGCGCCGAGGTTTGCGAAGGAGACCGGATCGCCGTCGCTGTCCGTATTTCCGGAAAAGCAGTTCTGGCGCTCTTCAACGTCGACGTCCTCGTCGTAGACGCCGTCCCAGATGATCTCCGGCACGGGTTCGAAGGGAATGAGCTCGGAGGCGAGTGCGCTGGGATCGTAGCCGCTGTTGTCGATGGTGTTGTCGAAGATGTCGATGCGCTCGGCGTGGGGGTAGTAGTCCGGGTCGTCATAGCCGAACCCGAGCGTATCGTAGCTGATGGTGGCGACACCCACCGAGCGATGATCGTCGACCGTATTGTCGAAGACGCGAACTTCCTGAACACCGACGACGAGGATCCCCGATCCGGCGGGGACGATGCCCACGATGCCCGATCCCTCGGGGGCGAAGTTGTCGAGGTTGTTGTCGTGAACGTGGTTGTCGAAGACGATGGTATTGTCGCCTTCAGGCCGCTGCAATTCGGGGAGGTTGAAGATGAGGATGCCTCCCGTATTGTTGTAGGCCTCGTTTCCATAGACCTCGACGTAGCTGGAGTTTTCGACCTCGATACCGGCAACGTTTTCGGTGGCCACATTATTGCGAATGACGCCGTAGGTGGACTGACCGAGGTAGATGCCGGCATCGGCGGCGCCGGCGACCAGGGAGTCTTCGACGATGATATTGGTGGACTCCACCGGATAGAGGCCGTAGGCGCCGTTGTTGGGATTGGGACCATCCTCCCAGACCACGGCTACGTCGGTGAAGCGCACGCCGTCGCCCTCTCGGAAGACCACGCCGTTTCCGGGCGTGTTGAGCACCGACAGCGAGCGAAGGGTGAAGTCGTCGGTATTTGCGATGTCGATGCCGGCTGCGCCACTGTCCTGCTCGGCGAAGTCGAAGCGAGTGCCGTCGCGACTCTCGCCACGAAGCTCCAGATTGTCCGTGCGAACCGACAGACGGTCGTCGAATTCGTAATCGCCATCGACGAAGCAAATTACGTCGCCTTCTTCGGCTTCGTCGAGGATGGTACGCACATGGATGCGGTCCGACTCGGCGTCGCCCTGGGGCTCCACGGTGGTGGTGCAGTCTTCGTCGAAGGGCTCGACGGTCTGGTTGTTGGCGTTGGGGTCCTGGCTCTGGTTGTCCTGATCGTCTTCGTCGTCACCACAGGCGACGAGAAGAGATGTTGCGACAAGACCGACGAAGATTTTTTTCAGCGGAATTCGGCTCACGACGTACTCCGTATAGAGGGGGAGAGAAAGCACGAGTTTCGGATTTTGGGACAATAACCGGGCCCATTGTACACTTTTGTTCGAGCGGGTCAAAACCGGAGGGGGAAAGCACGGTTTCCCCTGCCAAATTCCCTTGACCGACGAGAGGCAAACCATTAGGAACAAAATCGTCACGGGGCCGTAGCTCAG
>SLPW01000283.1 GCA_007131755.1 Myxococcales bacterium
CTACGATCCGACTCGCTCATAGCGTCATCATCTCCCGATAGCGCTTGATGAACTCCTTGAGCTCCGGCTCCTCTTCGACCATCTGGGCAAGAGGCCCCAACTTTCCGAGGCTTCGAAATTTACCCACCAGATCCGTGGCAAAGACCTGCACCCACTCTGCGGGCGCTTTCTTCGACATCCACCGAAAGGCCTCCAGGGCCTGCGTCGTATCCTCGCCACGTGAGGTCAGCCCGACGGTAACGGCGTATCGCACCGATGGCTCCTGTGGAAATGACACGTCGTCGCCCTCCCCGCTCAGAATCGACTCCAGCTCGGGGAGGCTTTCATAATGGGAGATATAGGCCTCGAACTCCGCCTTTGCCGGTGCCCCGACGGCCGTTCCGATATCGAGGCCCGCGCGATACAACCGCTCCGCCATCTCCCAGCTTCGCGGGCTGGGCCAGGCGGGGCGATCCGGGCGCGGGCTAAATAAAAGCGCCGGGCGAAAGGACAAAAAGGCCACGATATGCTCGTGCCAGTCGTGCTCGAAGGCATAGCGCTTCAGGCTCTCCAGGTGGGGTTCGACGTCGAGGTGCAAAAAGCGATTGGCCACCGGCGCCGGCATCTCAAAGACGGCCGCCCGGTCTTCTCTGCGGTTGCCGGCAGCCCAGATAAACCAATCCGGTGGCACCTCGTAGGAGCCCACCCGGCGATCGAGGATCAACTGCTGGGCCAGCCCCTGCATCGCCGGCGGAGCCATATTGAACTCGTCCAAGAACAACACCCCCCGCCCACTGCGGGGCAAAAACTCCGGCGGATACCAGCGGCTAATGCCCTCGTCGGCCACGGGAAGGCCACGCAGGTCCGTGGGCGCAAGCTGGCTCAGCCGCACGTCCACCACCTCGAGATCCCTTGCTTCGGCCGCCTGGCGGACAATACTCGACTTTCCGATGCCCGGCGGTCCCCAGATCATGGTACTGAGATCGACTCCGTCGCTGAGGAGTCCATCGAGAAAATGCTTCAACTCCGAGGGGTTCATAGTTGCCTTGGATACAGAAATTGGCGTTTTAGTTTTTCAGATCCTACGCCTTCACCGCCCCTCGTCGATCAACCCCTCCACCCAATTCATCTTCAGATGCCGGGCGTGGCGTGACGCCACGTAGATCGCCGTAAGGACCTGGGCAGCCTCTTCGAACTCCCCGTTCTCCACCACGAAATCGAAGAGCGGATATTGCTCCAATTCGTGGCGCGCCGCCGCCAGCCTTCCCTCGATGACCTCGTCGCTATCGGTCCCTCGTCCGCGAAGCCTCGCCTCCAGAGTCTTCAGATCCGGTGGCGCCACCAGCACCGCCGTAGCGTCGGGATAACGCTCCTTTAGCTGACGTGCCCCCTGGTAGTCGATGTCGAATAATAAATCCTGGCCGCGCTCCCAGGCAGCCTCGATCACCGCTGTGGGCGTCCCGTAATAATTGCCGTGTACCTCGGCCCACTCCGCAAATGCGCGCTCTTGGCGCATCTTCTCGAAGTGATCGCGACCGACGAAGTGATAACTCACCCCGTCCACCTCCTCACCTCGACGGGGCCGCGTCGTATAACTGACGCTCAGCGTTAGTCGCTCCTGTCTCTCCAGGAGCGCGTCACACAGACTCGTCTTCCCCACCCCCGAGGGTCCGCATACGATCAACAACACGCCCTTCGCCATGACCCTCTCCTGTGCCTACACCACCAATTGGAAATCTCGAGCACTCACTCCACGTTCGCCGCCTGCTCACGCATCTTCTCCACCAGGCTCTTCATTTCGATGATCCGATCCGTCAACTGCGCATATTGACTCTTCGAACCCATCGTATTCGTCTCCCTAATCAACTCCTGCAGATAGAAGTCGATCTTCTTTCCCACCGCCTCCTCGGACTCCTCGATGATCGCCTGAAGGCGCTGGATATGGGAACGAGCTCGCTGAAACTCCTCGGAAATATCGCCCTTTTCTACATAATAGGCCACTTCCTGCGCCAGG
Source organism: Myxococcales bacterium (assembly GCA_007131755.1). Lineage (GTDB taxonomy): Bacteria > Myxococcota_A > Bradymonadia > Bradymonadales > Bradymonadaceae > SLJM01. Next base: position 1,994 of record SLPW01000283.1, read on the forward strand.
CGCCGGTCGTCGATTTCTCCTACTTCGAAGTCCCGAAGCGTCTGGCGAAGCCTGGACTCCACTCGGGTGCGGTGGGCCGCCTCCTCGCTTTCGATAAGCTCCTCCACCTCGTCGAGCAGACCGTCCAGACGCCCCAACAGCTCTCCCAATTCGACTCCGATCCCCCTTCCCTCGGCACGCCGACCGGCCACCATCTCGTCGAGGGCCTCTTCAAACGCCGGTACGATGGCCTCCAGACTCTCCTCGGAAAAGACTTCGTCCGTGGAGCGCTCGAAGAAAGAGCGATACTCCCACATTGCCTCCATCGACACCTGGGCACAGAGGCCGTGGTCGACGGCGAGGCGTTTGAGTTCGCAGGCTACCGCCCGGAAGCGGTCCTCATCGATGGCCTCGAAGTCCAGGCGACCATCGTCGGCGCCTGGCTGGAGTCGAAACCTGACGTCCACTCGCCCTCTAGCGACCCGCTTTTTCAGGCATTTGACGACCACCGGCTCCACCCAGCGCAGCTCATCCGGTGCGTGGACCCGAACGCTCAGGGCCTTGTGATTGACGCTTCGGCACTCCACGACCACCCGCCAGCCGTGCACCGTAGTCGCGCTGCTTCCGTAGCCGGTCATGCTGGTTATACCGACGCTCATCGCCGCTCCTTCTCCAAGCTCACCAGGCAGCTTCACCGCCATTGGTTGAGGACTCCGCGTCTTTTTGACGTGGCGCCGAGGCCTCGTTGACCGTCTGGTTGGCCTGTTTGTCCTCAATCCTGGCCGGCTCTGCTTTGTCGTCGCCGATCTCGATCTCGTCGTCTTCACCGCTGAGGCCGCTCTTGAAGCTGCGCAGCCCCGCGCCGAGTTGGCCGGCAGCCTTCGGTAGCTTTCCCAGACCAAAGAGGATGACCAGAATGACGAGGATGATCAAAAGTTCCGGAACTCCGAAACCGCCCATATCTTACTCCTTCGCAAGGGCCGAAGCGGCACGTTCTCTTCGCCGCGTTCTGCCGCCGAGACTCCCCGGGGAAGTCCCGATTGTCGTGATCTTATCGATCTTACTCTGACTCACTTTCTCCGAGAGTTGACTTCGACAATAGGCGATACAACGAACCGTCTTTCGATTCCAGTCCCGCCATCGCCTCCTGAGCCGCCGCCTGTTCGGCTTCCTTTTTTGAGCGGCCTTCTCCACGCCCCACGGGCTGACCGGCCACGCAGACCTGAGCCACGAAATGCCGCTCGTGAGGTGGTCCCGTCGTCTCCACGATCTCGTACTCCGGTCGCACGGGCTGGCGCTTCTGCACCTCCCGCTGCAGTTGGCTCTTGAAATCACCGTGCCCGTTTCCACGACCCGGGTCGGGCCTGGTGGCCACATCGTCGAGCCCCTCTTCGAAATGATGACGGATGACCCTTCGTACATCCTCGTGGCCACCGTCAAGAAAAATAGCCCCCAACACCGCCTCATATGCGTCGGCCAAGAGGCCTTCCTTTTCGCGACCTCCCGTCAACTCTTCTCCACGGCCTAGGCGCAAGAATTCCCCCAGCTCCAATTCCCGCGCCCTCTCCACGAGCGCCGGCTCGCACACCAGATCACTCAATCGCCGCGAGAGATCTCCCTCCGCCGCCTCTTTGTCTGCGCGAAATACGGCCTCGGCGATGACCACTCCCAATACAGCGTCGCCCAGAAATTCCAGGCGTTGATTGTCTTCCTCCACCCCTCGATGCTCGTTAGCAAAGGAGCGATGCGTCACGGCGCGAACCAACAGACTTCTATCCTCGAATCGATAATCCAGATTCTCCTCGAGTTCGGACAACTCCCGAGTACTTCCCCCGTCGCTATGAGTCCGATTCATCGTCTTCTTTCCGTCATCTCTCTTAACACTTCTACTGGCTCCGCTTTCGTCGACCCGACACCGCGCGCCTTGTCCTCATTTTCTCGGCTCCTCGATCCATCCACCTCCCAGGACCTCGTCGCCGCGGTAGAATACAGCGGCCTGCCCCGGCGTCACCGCCCTCTGGGGTTCCTCGAACTCTACGAACGCCGTGTGCGCGTCGTCACCTACCGTCACAAGTGCCGGCACGGCATGGCTGCCGTAGCGGATCTTGACCTCGCACTCCAGAGGACCTGCTGGCCGATCGAAGGATAACCAATTGCACCGCTCGGCTACCAGCCCTCGCGACAACAGATCGTCGCGGCTTCCCACGACCACCGTCCCATCTTCGGGGCGAATGGCCTTGACGTACAGCGCCTGATGATAGCTGATCCCCAGGCCCCTTCGCTGGCCGATGGTAAATTGATGGATTCCGTCGTGCTCACCGAGGACTTCTCCCTCAGTGGTCACGATCTGGCCCGGTGTCGTCTCGCGCTCCGAGAGCAACTCGGCGACGAACTCCTTATAGTCTCCCCCCCCCACAAAGCAGATCTCCTGGCTCTCCGGCTTCTCCGCCGTCTCCAGATCCAGACTTCGGGCCACTTCACGCACCTCTTCTTTCTCCATCGCGCCCAGGGGGAACATGATTCGACTCAGGGCCTCTCGGGGAAGGCCGAACAAAAAATAGGATTGATCTTTATTTTCATCGACGCCGCGCAACAACTTCGGCTCCTCACCGCTGCGATCGATGCGCGCGAAGTGGCCGGTGGCCAAAAACTTCGCTCCCAGCGCCAGGGATCGCTCCAACAAAATATCGAATTTGAGGTGATCGTTGCAGGCCACACAGGGATTGGGCGTCCTTCCACGCCGATATTCTTCGACGAAATAAGAGATGACCCGCTTTTGAAATTCCTCTTCGTAATTGGCTACATAAAAGGGAATCTCCAGCGTATCGGCCACCGCTCTTGCATCGAAGAGGTCGTCGGGAGAACAACAACTCTTGCTATAGGACTCCTGCGGCGTCGAATAAAGCCGCATCGAAATGCCCACCGCATCATAGCCCTGCCTGGCAAGAATGGCTGCCGTCACCGACGAGTCTACCCCGCCGCTCATGGCCACCACCACCCGGTCCTTTACGGCGCCGGCGATGGCGTCATCGTCTTCCAGGGTCGTCACCGGCCCCGCCACCGCACACGCCCCCTGTGCGCCGCTGTCCGTCCTCGTATTCTGTCCTTTCATCGTCTTCACTTCCTTGCGCCTTTGCCTCCGTCAGCTCCTGCGCCTGACGCGTCCCCAATGGGTAGCGGCCAACACCGGAAAGTGCAAAGTAAAATCACCGCCAATCCGCATCGATGCGTCGCAATCTCTTCACCACTTGAGCAATCTTCTGTGCTCCCCGAGCCAACTCCTCCACCGGAGTCGAAGGCCCGAAGCTAAAACGCACAGACTCTCGAGCTCGCTTTTCCTCGTATCCCATCGCCAGGATAACGTGGCTGGGCTCCAGGGAGCCCGCCGTACAGGCCGAACCGCTGGAGGCGCTGACCCCCTCCAGATCGAGGGCCATCAACAGGTCTTCCCCGTCGACCCCATCAAAGGCGGCGTTCACCGTATTGGGAAGTTGCTGTGCCTGGTCTCCCCGAAACTCCACCCCCTCGATCCGAGTCAGCTCCTCCAAAAAAGCCGCCTTACGCCGCTTCAGCGCCTCGATCCACATCTCACCATGGTCGACGACGGCCTTCGCCGCCGCGTCGAGCCCGGCCAGAGCGGGCACGTTCTCCGTCCCCGGCCTCCGCCCCCGCTCCTGATGACCTCCGCTCATGATGGCCCCCACCTTCAATCCCTCGCGCACCACCGTCGCCCCCACCCCCTTGGGCCCTCCCATCTTGTGGAACGACAGGGTCATATAGTCCGCACCGCAGGCCTGGAAATCGAACTCCATCCTCCCCACGGCCTGCGTGGCGTCCACATGGAGCAGCGCTCCGGCTTCGTGTACCGCGTCGACGATGGACGCCACATCAAAGATGGTCCCCGTCTCGTTATTGGCCCACATGGCGCTTACCAGGGTCACTCCCTCATCGAGCCGCTTTTCCAGCCACTCCATATCAAGCCGCCCCTTACGGTCCACCGGCCATACCGCGGTTTTCACCCCCTCTTTGGCGAGGTCCTCTACCACCTCCAGCACCGAAGGATGCTCCACGGCCGTGCACACCACGAAGGGCTTCGCGTTGGTCCGGACGTGATGGCGAAGCACCTGATTATTGCTCTCCGTGGCACCGCCGGTAAACACCACCGCCTGGGCCGGCGCCCCCACCGCCTTCGCCACGGAGCGCCGAGTGCGCTCCACCACCGCCCGCGCCGATTGCCCCTCTCGATGCACGCTGGACGCATTTCCCGGGACCGCCTCGAGGGCCTTCATCACCGCATCTCGCACCTGTGGCAACACCGGCGCCGTCGCGTTCCAGTCCAGATAGAGCCTCTTCATCACAACACCTTCTTCGAATACCCGTCACCTTCGGCTCCGGCAATTCATCCTCACCGCCCCGCAGCGAGGAGGGCCGCACTCAGCGAGATCCGGAGTGGTTCTTTGCAAAACTCCAACCCTCGCGCCTTGCTACTAATTCCTCCCCTCTTTACCGTCAACGCGCATCGAAATTACCGAGCCATGTCGCAAGTGGTGCCCGCCCGAGGCCTCAATGCAAGACGTCGATGACTTCCTCCTGCGCCGTGAAAACCTGCTCAGGGCTCCCGGGGCAGAGAACTCGACGAAGGCGCAACGGTATTGTAAGCCTGCGCCGATAGGTGCTAGTGTGCTGCCTGTTTCAACCAACGAAAAGTGACTCCCGTCACACCAAAAGGAGAGTTGTATGTCCAAGAGAATCTTGAGTCGTTTGATTGCCCTCTTTTGTATCTCGCTGCTCGCTTTCTCCACCGTCGCCTGCGACGACGAAGAGGCCGATGAGCCAGAGGCCACGGAAGAAGACGACGAAGAGGAAGAAGAGGACGACGAAGAGGAGGAAGAAGAGGAAGAGGCCGAGGCAGGCTTACCCGACGAGACCGAGGTGGTGGACCTCGAAGAAGCTGAATCGGAGATTCCCGCTACCATCGAAGTTCCAGCCAACGTTGACATCTCCGTCGACGCCCCGACAAGTGTTCGCTTCGAATATGAAGATGACAACACGGGACCGGGCGAGCTCTTCGCCATCGAGCTCCGAGAGGCAACGGAATTCGACACGGACCTCGAGCATATCTGGAACAATATCGATCAGGACGAGCACGAACTGATCGAACTGGAAGATCATTTGCTTCGCTATGTCCGTCCCGATGATACCTTCGGTCGAACCAGCAACCGCTTCATCCTTCTCATAGAACTCGGTGATACAACCTTCCGGTGCAGCCAGGGAACCTACGGCGGCTATAGCGAAGAGCAGATCGATCGTCAGATCGAGGCTTGCCAGACGCTGACCGCCAAAGAATAAGGCGCGAAACTTCCGCCGAACGCTGCCGCCTGACGCGGTGACAGCTCTACCCGTGGCAGCGCCGTCACGCTGCCACGGGTTTTCCATGTCCAACCCCGTTCGACAACGTTTGTTCATTGAGGCCGGCGGGGGCATCGACGCATCCTGAGGAGGTCCCTATGAGTGACGACAAAGCGCCCCTTGCCATACGTGTGGGAGACGAACTCCTGGCCCGCGGCGATATGCCGCCCACCGGGCCGGGCCTGGACAGCCTGGACTCCCCGTGGAGCTTGGCCGCCGGCACACTGCTGGGACTCTACGCCTTGAAGCGACGCGATCTGGCGGGACTCTTCTTGGGCGGCGTCGGTGCCGGTCTGGTCTACCGCGGCGCCCAACAAAACGACCTCCTCAACGGGGGCTGGCTACGCCGGCTGCTCAATACCAGGAACAAACGCCTCGTCCCCTTCGAGCGTCAGATGATCGTCGACCGCCCTCCAAACGAGGTCTATCGCTTCTGGCGCAACCTCGAAAACCTGGCCATCTACATGCCCCGGCTACGAGACGTGCGCCCCATCGACGACCGGCGCAGCCGTTGGCAGCTCAAGATTACGGACTCGCTCCGCCTTCAGTGGACCTCTGAGCTCGTCGAAGACAGGCCTGACGAACTCATCGTCTGGCGTGTCTGCGAACCGTCGGATATCTACCATGAGGGTTGGATAAGCTTTGAGCCCCTTCGCGACGGTCTCTCCACGCGCGTAGTCCTGCGCGTCTATCTCCTCGCCCCGGCAGGTGCGCTGGGCGCACGGATCGTGACGTGGCTTCAGGAGCTGCCGGTCCGCTACTATTCCGGTGAGCTGGAGCGATTCCGCACCATCCTCGATTCCAGCAACATCGACGAGACCGGATCACCGGAACTCCTTACCTCCAACGACGAACCCCATGACCCGGCCGACCTATGAGCAAGAATAGCACCCCCGAGACGGTGGCCTTCTTCGACCTCGATCGCACGCTAATCTCCATCAACAGCGGCTTTGACTATGCCATGTACGAGTTGAAGCAGGGACGCATCTCCTGGCTTCAATTTCTACGCGCCACGGGCTGGATGAGCCTGTACCATCTGTCGCTCATCGACATGCCGCGAGTCTTCGGCGAGGCGGTCCGCCACTACCGGGGCATCCATGTCGACGAACTTCGCGAGATCACGGCCGACTTTTTTGAAAAACACGTCACCCCCACCATTCAACCCGGGGCGCGACGAACTCTGGAGGAGCACAGAGAAAAGGGCCACCAACTGGTACTCCTGACCGCGAGCTCTCCCTATATGTCCGAATTGGCCGTCGACGCCCTCGACCTCGATGACTGGATCGCCAACCGCTTTCCAACCGACGAGCGAGGCCTCCTTCGTGGCTGCTTCGAGCGCCCCATGTGTTATGGTCCTGGAAAGGTCCACCGCGCCCGCTACTGGGCCCGGCGCCGCGGGGTGGATCTGGAAGGAGCGTATTTTTATACCGACTCCTACACGGACCTTCCGATGCTCAAACGGGTCGATCATCCCCGGGTGGTCAATCCCGATCCCAGGCTTCGCCGCGAAGCACTTCGCCAGGGATGGCCCATCGAAGACTGGTCTTAGTGCTGGCCCACCACTAACACTCGGGCATCACGATATGCGACTCCACCACCGGCGCCATCACCGGGGCGCTCAGGCAGTCGTCTACGGCCCTAAGAAACGTCTCCACGTCAAAGGGCTTCGTGATCACCCGCTGTGCCCCCAGCCTTCGCGCCTCTCGGTGGATCTCCTCGTCCTTGATGCCTGTGACCAGCATCACCGGCGGTCGCCGCTGTGATTCCCGCATCCCCATCAACAGATCGAGGCCCGAGTACGACGGCATATGAATGTCGGCGATCACCAGATCGCAGCGCTTGACGTCTCCGTGATATACCTCCGATGCCGCCACGTATTTCAATGCCTCCAGCCCGTCCGCCAGCTCCACCGTCTCAAAGCCCTCGGACCTCATCAACATCGCTATCAATTCTCGGATCCGGTCGTCGTCCTCGACGACCAGAACCCTTCGCTTCCCCGTCTTCGTTATTCGATTATGATCTATCCCCCGACCCACCATCGACTCGCCCTGTCCAGTCATGATCGCCCTTTCGCACAATTGGTCATGAAAAAAATCCCGCCACCTATTCCCCGTCCGGACCAGCTTTAACAATCTTTCCACTGGTTCTGTTCCATCTATGACTGCTATGAGGAGAGCATCCCATAACTATACCCACCGGATCAACACTGTCGACGGTCCCGGGTGTGATCGGTTTCCGTCGGTTGTTGTTCCCAGGCCCGGGCCCCGGCCCTCGCCCAGGCCCATCCTTTGTTGTTGTTTTTTCCGGGTTTTCCTCCTCCCTCCGGAGGGAAAATGGTTGCCCAAACGTGATTTGCCGACGCGAAGCAAAATCGGGCCAGGGCCAGGGACCGGGCCGGGGCCAGGGGGGGGCGACCACATTGAGTAATACAACCGATCAAGGTGGATCACACACACGGCCCCTCCATCGTCACACTCTGGCCCTCCCTTACTTCAGCCACACACAGGCATCGTAGCTAATCCCGTCCGGATCGATCTCATAGGTCACGCTCAGAACTCGCTCTGCCTGACGGTAGACAGGGGCCATCCCCTCGTCCCCGCTGTCGCTTCGCTCCACCTGCTCTCCCATGCCCCCGTCGAGATATTCGACGAGGCTCGAGGGATCATCGAACGGAGACAACGGACAAAAAGAAACAGCCTCCACCCGCTCGCCATCATCGCTCAGCCGCGGCGTCACCACTCCGCCCAAGGACCCCAGGCGCCCCGGCCAGGACTCATATTGCCAGTCCACCGATTGCTGTGGAGCCACTCCTCCCAACATCTTTGGAAGATCGCCCCCGTCCAGATCGCCTCCTGGGCCATCGTTCTGCGAAAAGGGCGTCCCCGGCATCTCCGAGGCCAGGATGAGCCGTGTGAAGTCTGCCATGCGGCCCTCTTCTCCCACTCGTCCCCCGTCGGCACCGACGACGAGCAAGAATAGACTCGCAGCGTCCATGGACGGATTCGCCACGATCTCGTCCGCCCCAACGGGAAGGCGCTCCTCGAGAGAACAACTCTTCCACAGAATCCAGAATCGCTCCCTGGGACTTGCCGTCTCCAACTCCAAGAACGCCTCCGCCCCGGGCGGACAGACCTCCTTCCACAGATCCATTCGACGCCTCACCGTCCGCGAGACCTCCAGAAGCCGAAAGGCTGGCTCCGTGACCTCTAGATCTTCAGCAACTTCCTGGAATTCGTCATCGAGGCCGCTACACGAATGGAGCAATCCGAGGACGGCCCGAAAGGACACATCAGCGCCCAGATCGGGGCTGACCGCCGTCCACGCCTCGTCGAGTTCTTCCTCAGCGCAGGCCGAGCCCTCTTCGCCTCTGTCGTCTCCCTCTGATTCCCGCTCACGGTCACAACCGCCGGACAGGACGAGAGCTACGAACAACAGGCAACACACAAACGTGCGTGACATACACAGCTCCAGGTCAATCAAAGGATCCATCCTCCAGAAACGAGATGATCAACTTCCGTACGTCCCGTCGATGCATGATGAAGGTGTGGGCTGCCGGCACTGTCTCGTGGTCCTCTTCGGTGCCCAGCTTCGACTCCTCGACGCTGACCTTTCCATCGTATTCACCGGCGATGATTCCCACCTCGCGATCGTCGATGGTCGACAGCGTACGGACCGTGCTCTCCTCGTCGGTCACCAATTCGTCGATGGGCTCCAGAATCCAGCCCGTCCACTCCGCGTAGCGGTCGGCCGTCTCCGAGCCCTGATTCGGCGGCGCAAGCATCACCACTCGTCCCGGCTCCTGGGGCGGATTTTCGTCGAGCACCCACCTGATGATGATATTTCCCAGACTATGCCCGACGAAATGAATCTGGCTGGGACGAGGCTCATCGAGTTCTTGCAACTCTTTGGCCAACTGGGCTCCCAATTCCTCTACCGAGCAGCACACACTCGAATAGCCCCAGTTGAGCACCTGATAGCCCTGGCGCTCAAGCGACCACCTAACGAGGAGCATCGACGCCTCCGTACGGCCCATACCGTGGACCACCACCACCAACTCCTCGGCATTTTCGGCAACCCTCTCCTCATCGGGCCGTTCCTGGAAGAGAAGCCGAGGCACTGCGAAAAAGACAAAACTCCCCACCACAACAATGGCCATCAGAACTACAGCGATTCGGCTCTTCATTCTTCAATCGACAATCAAAGGAACTCAATATAGTCGGTCATAGACCCCGGCGTGCCTTGCGCCGCCGGTGAATCAGACTGGACGGCTAGCCTGTTTGCCCCGTCGGTCATAGACCCCGGCGTGCCTTGCGCCGCCGGTGAATCAGACTGGACGGCTATCCGGCGCCTCGACTTTCTAGCTGTCCAGTCTTTCTCCCCTGCGGGATGAACCGCGCAGGGGCCGCTATCCGGCGCTGCGACTCTCGCTGTCTCGGTTTCGTGGTCGGTTCCGGTTGCTCCTGAGATACGGGTCGATTCCGAGGTCGAGGTCAGCCTGAGAGTTCGGACTGTTCATCACTCCCAGAGTTTATTCCAAGAACTTATGCGCAATTCAGAGCCGTTGGCGGGGAGGGCGTCCGTTCTTGGACTTTTTCGAAGCGGACAGGTTAGCGAGGGAGGCAAAGCCCCCTGAACGGTTACCGGGCTGCCAGCCCGCAATGCGCCCAAGCTGGCCGCGCTCCCAGGAGACTGAACGCTTGCATCAACGTTCCATCAAAAAGGATCATTTTTCAATCCCTCAATTCCTCGTGGTCCTTATACGACGGGATTGTCGCATGAATTGCCGCCTGTGTCCGAGCCTTCCCCATCCGAATCCTCGGAGTCTTCAGAGGAAG